>JABBNV010000040.1:5583-12985 GCA_019352125.1 Acidobacteriota bacterium
GGATCGCTGGCAGCAGTTTCTCGCCGCGGTGGCACTGGCTATGTTGCTTCCTTCTCCAACACGGGAAATTACCCGGATGCCCTGGAGCACGGAGATTGGCATATTCCCTATGGCAAGGTTCCTCTGGTGGTTATTGAGGGTGGCGGTAATGATGCCACTCACGGTGCTACGGATACCGCCATTATTGCGAATGCAACCCGCCTGGTGAAGGACTTGAAGGCCAGCTACCCGGATGCCAAATTCATCATGGTAGGCACCCTGGCGCGAGGGGCCAACTACGGCGGTGGACGCCGCACTGAGGTAGATACCCTGCTGCGGCACTTTGCCAATGATCAAGGCATTGCCTTTATTAGCGCGGGAGACTGGATCACTCGTTACGGTCTCGGCACCCATATGGCGGATTCCGTGCACCTGAAACCAGCGGGGCACAAGATCCTCACCGACGTTTTGGCCGCTCAGCTCACCTCGGTAGGCGCACCCCACGCAAAACCTGCGGATCCGGCCTCCTAAAGTCGGAAATTTTAGGCTTCCACAAACACCAAAGATCCCCTGCGCAGTTCTGAGTTGATCAGAACTGCGCAGGGGATCTTTATGTAGGTGGTGCTATTCCGTGCCGACGGCCAGCAGCTGCTCGCGGAGTTCGCGGCGCTCGCGCTGCTTCTCAGGGTCAGGCAGCGGCACTGCGGCCAAGAGACGCTGCGTGTACGGCTCCTTTGGGTTCCGCAGAATCTCATCCCTGGTGCCTTGCTCCACAATCTTGCCGCGCTGCATCACCACGATGCGGTCGGAGAGGTAGTCCACCACGGCAAGGTCGTGGGTAACGAAGAGGCAGGCGAATTTCATCTCATCTTGCAACTGCTGCAGCAGGTCCAGCACCTTGGCCTGAACCGAAACGTCAAGCGCTGAGGTTGGCTCATCAGCCACCAACAGTTCTGGCCGCAGGGACAGCGCACGGGCAATACCTACACGCTGCTTCTGGCCGCCAGAGAGCTCATGCGGGTAGCGGTTGCGGTAGGAGCGCGGTAGCTCCACCTGGTCCAGTAACGTCTCGATGCGCTTCTGTAGATCAGCACCCTTGGCTACCTTGGCCAGGAACATCGGTTCGCCGATACTCTCACCGATGGGGAGACGCGGGTTCAGAGACGAAGAGGGGTCCTGGAACACCATGCCCACCTTCTGCCGCAGTGCGCGTAGATCCTTGCGCGTAGCGTGGGTGATATCCTCCCCCACCACATGCAGCGTTCCCTCGGCTACGGGGAGCAGACCCAGTGCTGCGCGGCCCACCGTGGTCTTTCCAGACCCTGACTCCCCCACCAAACCAACAACCTGGCCCGGGTAGATGGACAGGTTGGCCCCCTCCACCGCGCGGAACGCCGGAACGCGCCCCTGCTTCGGGTACTCAATAGCAACGTTGGTCAGTTCCAACACCGCAGCACCGTGCTGCGCGGTGGAAGCCTCACGAGTGGCAGCCAACGCGCGGCGATTCTCCTCCTCGCGTCGTGCCAGCTCGACGGGATCCACACCGGAGACATCTCTGGCGGTCACCGAGGCTAGTGCCGCCGTGACGTCCACGTCGGCACCTTCTACGCTCCCCTGACCCAGGTGCGGCACAGCTGCCAGCAGATCCTGTGTGTACGGGTGCTGCGGCCTGTTGAAAATCTCATCCGCAGTGCCCGTTTCAACAATCAGGCCTTTGCGCATGACGGCAATCCGGTCAGAGAGGTCAGCCACCACGCCCATGTCGTGCGTGATCAGCACAATGGCGGAATTCAGTTTATTGCGCAGGTTGCGCATCAGGTCAAGGATTTCCGCCTGGACAGTCACGTCAAGCGCCGTGGTCGGCTCATCCGCGATCAGCAGCTTCGGATCACAGGAGAGGGACTGGGCAATCATGGCGCGCTGACGCTGCCCACCGGAGAGCTGGTGGGGGTAGGACTTGAAGGCCTTCTCCGGGTCCGGGAGCTCTACCAATTCCAGCATACGGATGGCGCGCACGCGTGCCTCATCCGGGGAGATCTCGTTGTGTAACCGAAGCGTCTCCACAATCTGGAAACCAACGGTGTAGACGGGGTTCAGTGCCGTCATGGGTTCCTGGAAGATGACGGCGACGTCTCTCCCGCGAATCCGGCGCAACTTGGCGCCGGTGGCGTTCAGAATCTCTTCACCATTGAGCAGAACACTTCCCGTGACGCGGCTGTTCTCCGGCAGCAGTCCCAGGATGGCCATGGAACTGGCGCTCTTCCCGGAGCCGGACTCGCCCACAATGGCCAGCACTTCGCCGCTGTGCACCTCGTAGTTGAGCTTGATTGCCGCTGGCACCCACTTCTTCTCCACGCCAAAGTCCACGGACAAGTCACGGACCTGCAGCACGGGTATGCCATGGTTTTTCACAGCAGAGTCAGAGATTCTCGATGATGAACCCGCGGGATCAATATTGACGACGGCGTCGGAGTTGTCGGGCTCTTGGCCGGCAACATGCTTTTTGCCTGGATCAGACATAATTAGTTATTTCCTTCCACCCGCGGTCAGCGCACTGGCGATGACAAGCGAACTGACTTGGATTCGATGAAATGATGGACTTATGAGCATTGACGCACCGTCCCCGCCGCGACCGTTTCGCCCGCGAACTTCAGTCTTTCTGGCGATCATTTCCTGGCTCATTGGTTTAGCCATCATTGTGTTCTCGCTTCCCGCAGGGGCGGCCGGTCTGGCCGGTATTCCCCTGGGGCTTGCTATTGCATGCCTTGGCTATTGGCTGTTCTGGTTTCCCACGGTGCGCGTTGACGACGACGCCGTCACCCTGGTCAATCCCGTGGTGACGGTTCGCATCCCGTGGGTTGCGCTGATCAACGTGGACACCAAGTTCGCGCTGACGCTCTTCACCCCGAGCGGCAAGTACGCCGCATGGGCTGCCCCAGCTCAGGGAGCCCTGGGCACCTTCCGCGCCAGCACTCACGACGCCACAGATCTGCCGCGAAGTAGTTACGGCCGCAACGGCGGTCTGCGCCCCGGCGACCTGAAGAACAGTGACTCCGGGGCGGCAGCCGCCTTGGTGCGCACTCACTGGGCCGCCCTGGTGGAGGCGGGCGCCATTGACGTTGACCAGTTGTCCACCGTCAAGGAAACCCAACGGGTGAATTGGCTGGTTCTCAGCGTGACCCTGGTACTGGTCATTGCAGCCATGGCTGTGCTGAGCGTCTAGGAAGGATCCGTAGGCGCGCATCTTAGGCGCCGGTGCCCGTGCCATCACCAGCGGGGACCAGCGTCTTGTGCTGCTTTGCAGCTGCCTTCTGCTCCCGGCGCTCCACAGCCTTAGAGCTGAACTTCTTCTGTCTCGGATCAAACGCATCGCGCAGACCGTCACCAATGAAGTTGATGCACAAACAGATCAGCACAATGAACAGACCTGGCCACCAGAACAGCCAGGGCCGGGTGGAGAAGGACTCCTGATTCTGGCTCACCAGCACACCCAAGGAAGTATCCGGGGGCTTGACGCCGAACCCGAGGTAGCTCAGTCCAGCCTCCAACAAAATGGCGGAGGACATCAGCAACGTCGTATTGACAATGATGACGCCAAGGGCGTTGGGCAGGATGTGCTTGAAAATGATGCGCGTGCTGCTGGCACCGGCAATCTGGGCAGCGTCAACAAATTCGCGCTCGCGCAGGGTGAGGAATTCACCACGCACCAATCGCGCCATGTTGGTCCAAATCACCAGCCCCAGGAATGTACCAAGCAGCACTACGCCAAAGTTCTGCTGAAGCCAGCCGAACATCAGGTCAATCCATGACTTGCTGACAGTGATCGAGCCATCCGCATTGACCACTGTGGTGCCGCTTCCCGCGTTACTGGCCACGGTGCCAAGCACAGCGGCCAGCACGATCACGGGAATGATGATGACGATGTCAGTGAAACGCATCAGGATCGCTTCGATCCAGCCACGGAAGTAACCGGAGAGTGCACCAATCACCACGCCGACGAACGCCCCGATAACGCCAATGGTGAACATCACGATGATGGACAGCTGGGCACCGCGCATGGTCATAGCGAACATGTCACGCCCCACGCGGTCCTGACCGAAGGGGTGATCGCCCCAGCTGAAGGGGCCACTGACGGTGGGGGCACCACCGTTGACCATTGCTGGAGTGTCTGAGTAGCTGTAGTGCCACCAGCCGGGAATGTTGATCCAGCCCCACAGCTTGATGCCCTGGGAGGAGAAAACCAAAATCAGCACCAGCGCGAAGACAATCATGGAGACGACGGCGGCATTATGACCGAAGAATCTTTTGAGGACAATCTGACCCTGGCTCAGACCCTTGACTGCCTCAGCATCCTCCATGGGAGCTTCCGGTGGCTGCGGTGGGGTGGTTTCTGGAGAAACGATGGTTGTCATGATTTCACCTTCACTCGGGGATCAAGCGCGGAGTACGTAAGGTCCGCTAAGAGGTTGAACAGCAATGCTGCAATGGCAACCACCACAAAGAACCCCATCACTGGGTTGGGGTCTACAGTTTTCAACCCATTGGCAAACATGGTGCCCATACCGCTGAAGGAGAAGACCCGCTCAGTGATAATCGCTCCACCAATCAGGGACCCGATATCAAAGGCCACCACTGTGGCCAGCGGAATCAGCGCGTTGCGGAATGCATGGCGCATCACGACAGTTCGCTCGGAAAGCCCCTTGGCGCGTGCTGTACGGATGTAGTCCATGTTCATAATTTCCAGCATGGAACCACGGGAGTAACGAGTGTAGGAGGCAATAGAAATGAGAATCAAAGCAATAGTGGGCAGCACCAGGTGCGTCATCCTGTCCAGGCTCATGTTCCAGAAGTCGCCGTTAAAACCCGGTGTGGTGGCCCCAATCGTGGCAATTGGCCTGCCCCGAATGCGTCCGTTGGCAAAGTACTGGGGCCACGCCTGCATGAACCTGTCAGCAGTGATCAGCAGTCCCATGATCACGGCAGTGATTGCCGCTGCGCGCATGCTCTGAGCGCGATCGTACCCGCCCCAGAGGTAACCAATCAGCATACCGAAGCCGACGGCGACGATGGCGAGGATCAGCATCATCAATGGCGTTGCTGCGGCCAGCAGCGGCTGAATGGGAAAGTACAAGATGACGCCTACCAGCGCGGCTGTCAAAGCAGCGTACAGTGCATGTTTGTTGCGCAGCCCAGCCACAAGCGTGGTGATACCAAACGCGGCACCCGCGCCGAGGATCGCAACGAGCACTAGACCCAGCCCGGGGGTCAGGAACCAACCCGTGGCCGATAGCGCAGCGAGGATGATGATGGTGGCCACCAGTGAAATACCGAAGGCGATCAGGCGCTTCTTCCAGCCAGCGCGCACAATGGCCATGGCAATCAAGCCGACCACCAACCCCGCAACAATCATCACCCCTATAGGTATTTGCGGATCCTTGAGGAAGTCATTGAACCCAATGGCACCAAACTCCTTCAGGAGCACTGCGGCCCAGAAAATGGGCAGAGAGAAGAACAGGAAGGCCATGAAGGTGACGCCATAGTCCAGTGCGCTGTACTGGCGCAGGGCGGTGACAATACCCAGCGTGACACCAATCAGAATTGCCAGCACCGTTGCAACGACTACCAGGGAGAGCGTCGCAATCATTGCCGCGCCCAGCTGTTGAGTCACATCTTGCCCTTGGAGGTTCTTCCCCAGATCGCAGCTATTGGCGAAGGGAACTACACAGCCTGCTGCTCCCTTTAGCCATATGAAATAGCGCAACGGCGCCGGAACGTCCAGATGGAGCAGCTGCGTGCGCTGCCCAATGAGCTGAGCCTTGTTGGGTAAGGGACTGGACCGCAATTCCGCAAGCGGATCTCCTGACGCCGCTGTCAGAAGGTAGACCAGAAATGAGGCACCCAACAGGATCAGTACGGCGGCGACAAGGCGCCTGATGATGTACGTCACCATGAATATCAAAACCTCGATTATGTTATGCCGGGGGGTTACCCGGTGCTGCTGCAGAATCTTACTGCATAGTTACGATCCTCAGGCTGCCCACAGCCGCTTCGTGGGCGCTGCCGGGCAATCGTGAGAACTCACCACAATGGCGCCGAGACCATGAATCGTGCGGTCCCGACGCCATTGCAGTTTACGTGAGAAGGGGAGCAGAAATTACTTCTGCGACCAATCCCAAACGTTCCACCAAACACCAGTCTGGTTCGGCATCAGCTTGATGCCGGTCACGCGGTCGCTGTACGCGTCCACCAGAGGGGACTGGAACAGGGGCAGGCCATAGGCCGAATCCCAAATGGCCTTGTCAATCTTAGCTTCCAGATCATCCTGCTTGGACTTGTCAGTAGTCGTGATCAACTCTGCCATGTCCTTATCAGCAGCGGGATCGGAGAACCCGTTGAAGTTCGAGCCAGCTCCCGTCTTGAAGATCTGCGGCACACCGGAGACACCAACACCTGGGTTGATCCAGCCGAAGATGGTTGCGTCGTAGGATCCGTTACCCAAAGCCTTGGACCACGAACTCGCACCCAAGCCACCGTCAACAACCTTGAAGCCAGCCTTGGCAGCGGACTCTGCGATCAGCGTGTAGCTGTCCAGACGGTTGGGGTTGTCCTTGTTGTACATGATCCGCACAGTCGGTGTAGCACCGTTGAGCAGCTTTTTGGCACCTTCGATGTCAACGCTCTGGTAGTTGGCGGATCCGTTGTTCTTCACGGAGTCCGCGTACTTGGACTGAGCGGGGACAAAGATTTGCGAATCCAGCGGCTTTGCGTCCGGGAGGATCGGCTTGATCAGCTTGTTGACGATGTCCGTGCGGGGAACCGTCTTCATGAAAGCTTCGCGAACGTTCTTGTCCTTGAAGGGACCGGTGTAGTTCAGATCCAGGTGGTCGTATGCCAACTGCAAGCCCTGATCCAGGGTGACGCCCTGGCTGGAGAGTGCCTTGAGCTGATCCACGGTGTCTGTGGACGCCTGCGGGGCGATAATATCAGCCTCGCCGTTCTTCAGCGCCTGAATCTGTGCGGAAGAGTCACCAATGTAGCGAACCGTGATTTCATCCAGGTTCGGCTCGGCACCCCAGGTGTAGTCCTTGTTCTTGGTCAACGTCATGGACTGGTCAGCCTGCATACTCTTGACAACGTAAGGGCCGTCGGAGAGGAACAGTGACGTATCCGTGGGCAGGGTCTTCGTGTCGAAGCCCGTGTTCCAGACATCAGCAACCTTCTGCAGGGTCGGATTAGCGGCAACCGGTGCATCCGGGTTGCCCTTGGGCATACCCTTGAGCAGATCGGTCAGCGCAGCAGCATCCTTGAGTCCAGCCTTGGTGGCCAACACGTGTGCCGGAAGGGCAGGTGTGGATCCACCCATGCCAAAGCCAGTTTCCCAGTCAGCGAAGGGCTTGGAGTACTTCAGCGTAATCGACTGACC
>JABBNV010000040.1:12995-16147 GCA_019352125.1 Acidobacteriota bacterium
GTCAGGGCCAGGCCCGAGGTGTCGCCAGCGAACTGGAAGTACTGCGTTCCCGCGGTAACCTTGCCAGCGTCATCCAACTTGGCGTCGTCGTAGTGGCCTGAAGCGATGGCCCACTGGAGGATCATGTCGTTGGCGTCTACTGGCGCACCGTCAGACCATTTAACACCTTTGTTAATGGTGTATTTGACGGTCAGCGGGTTATCGGACAGCTTCTCGTACTTGCCGAACTTTTCGTTCTTGACGATGTTCAGTTTGTTGTCAATGTAGTTGAAGTCCGAGTGAGTTGCGTATGCAATCTTCCCGTTGATGTCTGAGTTGCCGTTGGCGCTGGCAGAGTTGAACGAGCTAAAGCCATTCACCTCGACGACGGTAGCTGTGCCACCCTTCTTTGCGCCTGCCGCGCTGGAGCTCGTTGCCGGGCTCGCAGTGCTGGCACAGGCGCTCAGTGCGAGCGCAGCAACTGCCGCAACCCCGACTGCCTTGGAAATACGTCCGAAACGCATTCCGCCTCCTATGTTCTAAAGTGTGCGTAAACCAGAATGCTGTCACCCTGGCCCGACATCCCCAACCGATCAGGTCAGTGGTGTGTCTCACATGGTCAGAAGCCTAAACCCCATTTGTTACTTGCACGTAAAAAAAGGGGTCGTGCGTAACCGTTGTTATCGGAATGCAACCTAAGACGCACAGGTTGTCTTCAGGGAACACATAACTTCCTCTGAAATGCTCAAAAAGGATGCGTCTGCATGGACAAATAGCTATTCGCAGAGCAATTCCGGATCCGGTGCGTCAACGGACGGAAACGTGAACTGCAGCCGTCCGTGTCTGGCCTGCCTTTTGCGCACGCTTGCCAACGGTGTCCGTGAGAGTAATCACGAACGCACGTCTAGCGCCCTTTGGTTCAGGTCAGCTGCCACTGTCCAACCAATGGTTGGCTAGAGGACCTTCTTCACTACGGAGGACTTCAGCTGCATTTGACCAATCCCCGGCACTTTCGCATCAATATCGTGATCGCCCCCGCCATCAGTGATCAGCCGGATTCCCCGCACCGTGGTGCCAATCGTCACCACGCCGCCTGGCTCCCATTCGTGGCCGCACAGGGGGCACACCAATAGCGCACCTGATTCATAGGCATATTCGCTGTCCCACTGCGGGCAAGCGGGCAGGGTTTCGGTTATTTTACTCTTCGTTTCGGAAGATTACCACGGTCAGGACGAACAACCTGGGCTCGGATACGATGAGAATCTACCCCGCCCCCGACTTGGGAAGGCGCCCCGTGCCCGATTCCTCACGCCCGGTGCGTAAGCTCGGATTCCTGACCATTGGACTCTTCGACCCTGCTCACCCAGCCGCGGGGCACGAATCGACCCTGCAGGTTATTGAGCTCGGCGAGCGCCTCGGCTTTGACAGCGCATGGCTGCGCCACCGTCACCTGCAGTTTGGCATCTCCTCCCCCATCGCCATGATGGCCGCAGCCAGCCAGCGCACGTCACGCATTGAGCTGGGCACCGCCGTCACTCCGTTGGGCTGGGAGAACCCGCTGCGTCTGGCGGAGGATCTTGCCACGGTGGATCTGCTCTCGAGCGGGCGGATCAACCCCGCGGTGAGCGTGGGCGAGCCAATGCACTACGACTCCCTCAAACACGAGCTGTACCCAAACTCCGCCGCGCAAGAGGACTTTGGCTACGCACGGGTGGAGCGGTTGGCCCGATTGATCGCCGGGGAACCGGTGCGGGAATTTTTTGCAAGCAGGGCGTTGGGGAGGAGTTCTCCAACCGCGTGGAGCCTCACTCCACCGGGCTTCGGAACCGACTTTGGTATGGAGCAGGCAGCAAGCGCTCTGCCGTGTGGGCCGGCGCCAACGGGTTCAACCTGCTCTCCAGCAGTGTCATCTTCCCGGAGGCTGATGAGGACCCCTTGGTTGCCAAGATCCAGCAGTCTCAAATTCGCGCCTTCCGCGAGGCTGCGGCGACGTCGTCGTCCTGTTCCGACTCTAGCGCTGGCACCGGGGATGGGCACCCGGCCCGCGTCTCGCAAGGACTCGTGGTGATTCCAACAGATTCTGCGTCTGCGAGCCAACGCGAGAAGTACCAGCGTTATGTCAACGAGCGCACTCCACGAACCCGTGCACCGCAGGGGCCAAAGCGAATGCTGTTCGCTTCTGACCTGATCGGTACCAGTGGGCAAATTGCCGAACAGCTATATGCTCACGAAGGCTTCCAGGAAGTGGACGAAGTCGCTTTTGCGTTGCCGTTCAGTTTCGAACACCAAGACTACGAGCAGCTCCTCACAGATATCGCTACGAAGCTGGGGCCCGCACTGGGTTGGGCTCCTTCCACTTGAGACGGGAGCCCAATGAGAACTCAACTTATGTGGGACGACTGGACTACGGGCTCAGCACCTCCAAAAGCCCATCCGGCCGGTCAGTAGGCCAGTGGCCCACGCAGTCCGTGTGCCCGGGAGCCGACCCAGCGTTCCCCTCCATCAACGCCGCCGCTGAGACTCGCTGTGGATGACGGAGAGAAAAAGGAAAGCTGACGCAACGGCCGCGTCGACGCGTCATACCCTGCGCCTGTACGCGAGCTTCCGCCGAAACCGCGAAAATCCGGCGCAATGGCCTGGTGAGTGGCGGCAAGTTCGCTCATGATGGGCGCCCAGATGCGCCGCGTATGTGGGAACCCGTGGAGCAAAATGGCGGGGGTCCCTCTCCCGCCATTTTCTTGACCGAATCGGCACCAAATGGACCTCAATGGTGATCAAGGTGCTTGCGGAAGCTGAGCCGAAAGAGATCCGTTTCACGGAGCTACGCCGCAGGGTCCCGGGAATCTCACAGAAGACGCTCTCGAGGACCCTTCAAAGCTTGGCAAGGGACCGCTTGGTGGCACGCCGGGTGGAGGAAAGCATCCCTCCGGCTGTGCATTACCGACTGACACCCTTGGGTCTCCCGTTGGAGGAGCCTCTCTCCGCCCTTCGCACCTGGGCCGAGACAAATACGCCAGCAATTGACGGGGCAGCGGATAGGGCCATTTAGCTCGGCTTGCCGGATACCCTAGGGGGTATTACAGTTATGGGTAGAACACTAGAAATCCCCGACTGCCCAACGAAGGAGAGCCCCATGCTTTTGGAGCGGATTTACGACGAAGACCTAGCCCAAG
>JABBNV010000041.1 GCA_019352125.1 Acidobacteriota bacterium
CAGGCTACGTGGCGCTGTGGCCTACGCTCAGTGCTGGAGCCATCATTGTGGCTGGTCAAACCGGCAGCCGTTGGGGTGTGGACCGAATCCTGTCCTCGCGGCCCTTGGTGAAAATGGGGGATATCTCCTACGCCCTCTACCTGTGGCACTGGCCCATATTGGTGCTTTACCTGGTGGCAACTACCCAGACACACCTTGACCTGTGGCAGGGCCTGATGCTGGTGATTGCCTCGCTGGTGCTGGCCTTCCTAACCACACACTTCGTTGAAAGTCCGCTCCGCCGCTGGGAATGGCCCGAAACGCACACGTGGCGCGCCGCCGTCGTCGTGGTGTGCGGTGGGGCTCTGCTAGCCGGACCCGTGGTGGCCTGGCAACACGGCTTGGACGTCTATGACGCCGCTGTGGCTGCTCAGCCTCAGGCAGATAATCCAGGGGCTGCTGCACTGGAGCCTGGCTACGCCGGAACGCCGTCGCCCTCTGCCAAGCCTAAGCCTGCACCCGCGGCGCTCAAGGACGAGTGGGCCGGCATCGATGGGAAGTGCACGGATCAGTGGGCCACCATGGATCCGCAACTGGAATCGTGCCAGGCCAGTACGCCCACGGGAACGCCTGCCAAAACGATTGTGGTGTTGGGGGATTCGCATGCGCAACAGTGGCTCGCAGCTATTGGGGCGGTAGCGGAACAGCACAATTGGAAAATAGTGGCGCTGTTGAAGAGCTCCTGCCGATATGGAGGAGACGATCCCAGCCGTGATGACGATTGCAACGCGTTCAATGCAGCCTCGCAAAAGTATGTGTTGGAACACCACCCGGATGCCGTGATGACGGTGGCCACTCTCACACACGCTGAAGCGCCCTATGAGACGGAGGTCCCTGGCTATGTGGCAGGTGTGAAGCCGTTTACTGATGCGGGTATAGCCGTGGTGGGTATTCGGGACAACCCGCGTTTCACCATCAATATGGCGGATTGCGCTCAAAAGAAGGGCGCCAATGCGCCGCAGTGCAACCAGCCCCTGCAGGATTCTCTGGCGGCCAGCTCCCCGATGGACGACTACGCCGGAAAGTTGACCGGCTTTTATCCAGTGGACATGAGTGAGTTCATCTGCGCCAATGGGGTGTGCCCTGCGGTGATTGGCAACGTGTACGTCTATAAGGACGACAATCACCTGACCAAGACGTACATCGAAACAATGGTGCCCATGTTCAACCAGAAACTGCTGGCCGCAACCCACTGGCAGTAAGGGTGACGTATGGCACCGGAATAGGGTGCGCCGTGCTTTCGTTTTAGGATGTGAGTAAGCAAACCACGCCGCCCCAGGAGCCCTTTGTGTCACAGATTGCCCATGATCCGTTCGCTTTCGTTGGCTTGACCTATGATGACGTGCTCCTCTTGCCGGGGCATACGGACGTTATTCCCTCCGAGGCGGTCACGGCGTCACGCATTTCCAAGCGGATCACGGTGCAAACACCGCTGCTTTCGGCCGCGATGGATACCGTCACCGAATCCAGAATGGCCATCGCCATGGCTCGTCAGGGTGGGCTGGGTGTGGTGCACCGCAACCTCTCCATCGATGCGCAGGCGGAGCATGTGGACCGCGTGAAGCGCAGTGAATCCGGGATGATCACGAACCCGGTTACCATTTCCCCGGATTCCACGCTTGCTGAACTCGATACGCTCTGCGCTCGCTTCAGCGTTTCCGGCCTTCCCGTGGTGGACGACGGCGGCCGCCTGGTGGGCATTGTGACCAACCGGGATACGGTCTTCATCCCCGAGTCCGAATATTCGCACCGGCTGGTGCGCGATGTGATGACCAGGATGCCGTTGGTTACTGGCCACGTGGGCATTGCCCGCGAGGAAGCTTCTGCTCTGTTGGCTACGAACAAGATCGAGAAGCTCCCCCTGGTGGACGGTGCTGGCGTGCTGCGCGGCTTGATCACCGTCAAGGACTTCACCAAGGCTGAGCAGTACCCGTTGGCCACCAAGGACGATGAGGGCAGGCTGCGGGTTGGCGCTGCGATCGGTTTCTTTGGTGACGGCTGGGAGCGCGCCATGAAGCTGGTAGACGCCGGCGTGGATGCTTTGTTTGTCGATACCGCCAACGGCCACAGCCAGGGCGTGCTGGACATGATTGCCCGGCTCAAGGCGGAGCCTGCGGCCAAGCACGTGGACATCATCGGTGGCCAGGCAGCAACCCGGGAAGGCGCCCAGGCACTGATTGACGCGGGTGCTGACGGCATCAAGGTGGGCGTTGGCCCGGGTTCCATTTGCACCACGCGCGTGGTGGCTGGCGTGGGCGTTCCGCAGATTACCGCCATTTACGAGTCATCCAAGGCTGCCATTCCCGCAGGCGTGCCGTTGATTGCCGACGGCGGTTTACAGTATTCGGGTGACATCGGCAAGGCCCTGGTTGCCGGCGCGGACACGGTAATGCTGGGTTCCCTGTTGGCTGGCTGCGATGAGTCTCCCGGAGATTTGATCTTCGTCAACGGCAAGCAGTACAAGAGCTATCGAGGAATGGGATCGCTGGGTGCCATGCAGTCCCGCGGCAAGAACACCTCCTACTCCAAGGACCGCTACTTCCAGGCAGATGTCTCCGGTGATGACAAGCTGATCCCCGAAGGCATTGAGGGCCGCGTTGCCTACCGTGGACCGCTTTCCTCCGTGGCGTACCAGTTGGTGGGTGGCCTGCGGCAGACCATGTTCTACGTTGGTGCCCCCACCATCGAGGAGCTGAAGTCCCGTGGCAAGTTTGTGCGCATTACGCCTGCAGGTTTGAAGGAATCCCACCCTCACGATATTCAGATGACCGTTGAAGCACCCAACTACGGCTCCAAGTAGCCTCCACTTATAGACAAGGCTCATCACGTGACTTACGAGATTGAAATTGGCCGCGGCAAGCGGGGACGTCAAGCCTATTCTCTGGATGACATTGCCATTGTTCCCTCCCGGCGTACGCGTGATCCGCGCGATGTTTCAGTGAGCTGGCAGATTGATGCGTACCAGTTTCAGACGCCGGTAATCGGAGCGCCGATGGACTCGGTGATGTCTCCATCTACCGCCATCATGTTGGGCCAGTTGGGTGGCCTGGGTGTGCTGGACCTTGAGGGGCTGTGGACCCGCTACGAGGATCCCACCCCGGTGCTGGATGAGATTGCCACCCTGGAGGCGTCGGAAACTAGCCCGGCTGCCACCAAGCGCCTGCAGGAGCTCTACCAAAGCCCCATCCAGCCGGAGCTCATTACAGCCCGTCTGGCCGAGATCCGGGCCTCTGGAGTCACTGTTGCAGGATCCCTGACTCCGCAGCGCACGCAGGAACACTACAAGACTGTGCTGGCCGCCGGGGTGGATATCTTCGTCATTCGGGGCACCACGGTCTCCGCTGAACATGTTTCCAAGTCCAGCGAACCGCTGAACCTCAAGCAGTTCATTTACGAGCTGGATGTTCCCGTGATTGTGGGTGGCGCAGCCGGTTACACGCCAGCCCTGCACCTGATGCGCACCGGTGCAGCCGGCGTGCTGGTTGGCTTCGGCGGGGGAGCCACCACCACTACTCGACGGGCCCTGGGCATTCACTCCCCGATGGCCTCCGCAATCTCCGACGTAGCTTCGGCTCGTCGCGACTACATGGATGAATCCGGTGGACGTTACGTCCACGTTATTGCCGACGGCGGCATGGGATCCAGCGGGGACATCATCAAGTCCATCGCGATGGGCGCGGACGCTGTCATGCTGGGCTCTGCCCTGGCCCGCTCAGCCGAAGCCCCGGGCAAGGGCTGGCACTGGGGAGCTGAGGCACATCACCCCGAGCAGCCCCGTGGGGAACGCGTCAAGCTGAATACCGTGGGGCCCATGGAAGAGGTGCTCTTTGGTCCGGCACACCATGCCAACGGAACCTCCAACCTCATTGGAGCTCTGCGTCGAGCCATGGCTACCACTGGGTACTCGGACCTGAAGGAATTCCAGCGGGTGGAGGTAGTCCTGTCTCCACTGGGCTGATTCCAGCCCTGCCATGGAGGCAGTCCAGGAAGTAAAGTACAAGTACTGCGATTCGCGTCTTCCGGAGGTTAGCCATGACTGCTAGTGCATTTTCTAACAACAACCCCGCAGGAGCCCTTGGGCCAGCCGCGCGGCAGGAATCGCTCACCGCCCTGAAAGCCACCACTGAGCCCGGCAATGAGTTGGATGTGCTAGTGGTGGGCGGAGGCGTGGTGGGTGTCGGTTCCGCGCTGGACGCTGTGACACGTGGTCTCAACGTGGGAATTGTGGAGGCAAATGACTGGGCATCTGGAACGTCAAGCCGCTCCTCCAAGCTGATCCACGGCGGTCTGCGTTACCTGCCAATGCTGGAGTTTTCTCTGGTCACTGAAGCCCTCAAGGAGCGTGGGCTGCTGCTTCAACGGATAGCCCCACACCTGGTGCGCCCAGTTCCGTTCCTGTACCCCCTCACCAAGCGATTTGTGGAACGCCCCTATGTGGCCGCTGGCATCCTCCTGTATGACACTTTGGGGCTGACGTCCGGCAACAGCCGTGGGCTGCCCATGCAGAAGCACTTCAGCAAGCGTGGCACACTCCGGGCCGCACCCAGCCTGAAGGATGACGCGATGATTGGCTCCATCCGGTACTACGACGCGCAGGTTGATGACGCCAAGTACGTGGCCAACATGGTGCGCACCGCCGCCAGCTACGGGGCTCACGCTGTCAACCAAGTGACCGTGGTGGACTTTCTCCGGGAGGGCGAGCGCGTAGTTGGCGCTAAAGTCCGCAATAACGAAGATGGCACCGAATTTGAGATTCGAGCCAAGCAGGTAGTCAATGCCACCGGCGTGTGGACCGACGAGACACAGGGCATGGTGACGGACCGTGGTCAGCTTAAGGTGCGTGCATCCAAGGGCATACACCTGGTGGTACCGCGGGACCGGTTCCAATCAACAGTTGGCCTCATCTTGCAGACCGAGAAGTCAGTGCTATTTGTGATTCCTTGGGGACGCCACTGGATCATTGGAACTACTGACACAGATTGGAAGCTGGACAAGGCGCATCCGGCGGCCTCAGCGAAGGACATCGACTACGTGCTCAATCACGTCAATACGGTGCTCAAACGTCCGTTGACCCGTGAGGATGTTGAGGGCGTTTATGCGGGGTTGCGGCCTTTGTTGGCGGGCGAAAGTGACTCCACGGCCAAGCTGTCTCGCGAGCATGTGGTGGCGCACCCCGTACCCGGAATGGTCGTCGTCGCCGGTGGCAAGTGGACCACTTATCGTGTCATGGCCAAGGACGCGGTGGATGAGGCTACCAGAAGCATGGATGAAAAGGTGCCCGCGAGTGTCACCGCCAGCATCCCGCTGTTGGGCGCAGCGGGTTTCAAGGCTGCCTGGAACCGCCGTCACCGTACCGCCACCGAATCGGGTGTTCACGAGGCCCGGATTGAGCACTTGCTCAACAGGTATGGCTCCATGACTACTGAGGTGTTGGAGATCATCGCGGGAGATGCCTCGCTGGCTGAGCCGTTGCCTGGGGCGGATGACTACCTCAAGGCAGAAGTTGTGTACGCCGCCACGCATGAAGGTGCCCTACACGTCAATGATGTGCTGACACGGCGCACCCGAATCTCCATTGAGTCCTGGGACCGCGGCGTCTCTGCTGCCCCGGTGGTGGCCCAATTGATGGCCGGCATCCTTGGCTGGAGCGATGAACAGCGCGAGAACGAGGTTAAGCATTACGTGGCACGTGTGGACGCTGAACGGTTGAGTCAAGAGCAGCCGGATGATGAAACAGCAGACGCAGCCCGCCTGGGAGTGGAAAACATTGTTCCGCTTCGCTAGTAGCCGCATCGCAAGGGAAATAGCCAGAGAAGCAACAGGGAAAGTAGCCGGATGAGCGACGAATCGTTGCAGCGCTACGAGGCCGTGCTCACCACACCGGAGCTAGTGGTTCTGGAGCTGGAGGTTGATTCCAAAGAAGAAGCCGCCGCCGTACTGGCCAGAAAGCTATTCGACGCCGGCCGGATCACGAATCTGGAAGGATTCCTGGCGCAGATCAATGCGCGCGAACACCAGCTGGCCACAGGGCTGCCCGGTGGTATCGGGATTCCGCATGCCCGGAGCGAGTATGTGTCCCAAATCTCGATCGCTGTAGGGATCACCAAATACGGTCATGCCTTGGATTTTGGTGCATCCGACGGCCCAGCTACGGTGATTTTGCTGATTGCCACCCCCGCCAGTTCATTCTCTGCACACCTTGAGGTCCTGGCAACTCTGGCCAGATCCCTGTTTCGGGAGAACTTCCGTGAGTCGCTCCGGCGCGCTCATGACCCGGAGGTCATTGCGGAACTGATCAACTCAACACTGGTTTTCTTTGATCACTAGAGTTTTTGGGATGCATTGGGAGTTTTACAGCTTGTCGAAGTACCGTTGAGGTGTGCTGAAAACTGCCCTTAAACCACGCTGGATCGCCGCGCTGATCCTTGCCCTGGTAGTTTCGGGCCTCTTCGTACTGTTGAGCCAGTGGCAATTCTCGCGTTCCACGCAAACCACCATGCCGCCGCCAGCAGTGACTGAAACGTACAAACCACTGGTTGACACGTTCGTGCCCGGATCCCCGATGCCTTCGAAAGCGGAAGATCAGTTGGTGAGCGCCACCGGCCATTTTGACGCGAGCCGTCAGGTGATTGTGCCTGACCGACTCCAAGACGGGCAGTCAGGGTACTGGGTAGTCACGGCATTCGTTGTGGACGGAGCACCAGTGCTCAAGGGTGTCGCCGCGACTGACTACACGATTATTCCTGTGGCTCGCGGGTGGGTGAGCGATCCTGCTCAGGCCGCAGCGCCGCCGTCGGGCTCGCTGGAGTTGAAAGGGCGGCTGATCCCTGCGGAAGCGCCCAACCCGAAGCCCAACATGCCGCAAGGCCAGGTGGCTGCTGTTTCCTCCGCTGAATTGGTCAATGTGTGGAAGGTCAGCAGCTACGCCGGTTTTGTCATCTCGTTCCACGAGACATCTGGGGACAAAGAGGTCAGCGCCACCGTCTCTGGCCCGATGAAAACCATCACTGTGACCGCGCAGGATCAAGGCAACAAGATCAATTGGCTCAATATTTTCTACGCTGTGGAGTGGGTAGTTTTTGCCGGCTTCGCAGTGTTCCTCTGGTGGCGGTTGGTAGCCGATGACTACCGCCGTGCCAACGAAATCGACGAAATCGACGAAGAGGTTCCC
Source organism: Acidobacteriota bacterium (assembly GCA_019352125.1). Classification (GTDB taxonomy): domain Bacteria; phylum Actinomycetota; class Actinomycetes; order Actinomycetales; family Micrococcaceae; genus JABBNV01. The sequence goes on from JABBNV010000041.1 coordinate 7,211, forward strand.
GGTGACCGATAACCAGACAGCAGCTGCTACACCCGCACCCGCGCCCAAACGGCGCTTTGGCGGAACTTTGGCGCAAATCCGCAGTGCGTTGGAGTTCTACAAGATCATGGCGTATCTCACGGGCTCCATGCTGTTGCTGCTGACGCTGGAGATGATTCTGCGCTACGGCTTCGGGCTCATGCTGGTGGCAGGCGGGGTGGACGCTGCCACTGGTGCCGCGAATTCCCTGAGCTTCACCCATGTTGGGCCGGACAACGTCCTGGGTGTCACCGGAAGCTTCAATGTCTCCATGGCCGTGCTGATTGTGCACGGCTGGATGTACGTGGTGTACCTCATTGGGGACTTCCGCCTGTGGTCCCTGATGCGCTGGCCGTTCAAGCGCTTCATCCTGATTGCGTTGGGCGGTGTGATCCCTTTCCTTTCCTTCATTGTGGAGAAGCGGATTCATCGCGAAGTGCTAGTGGAGTTGGCAAAGTTCCCCACAGCAACCAAGCGATACTAGCGGGCCCGGCGTTCTTTTAGTCCGCCGGTTGGCTAGCGGGGAGATTTGAGGCTAGTAGGGCGGATTGGGCCAGATACCTGCCGAATCTCCGCTACAGCCATCCATCAATTAGGATTGTTCGGTGACTACCCCCGAAATTTCGCACCAGCCCGTCCTTGTAGTCGATTATGGCGCCCAGTACGCACAGTTGATTGCCCGCCGTGTCCGCGAGGCCAACGTGTACTCGGAAGTTGTGCCGCATACGCTCAGCACGGAACAACTGCTGGCCAAGAATCCGGCCGCCATCATCCTCTCCGGCGGCCCGTCCAGCGTGTACGCAGAGGGCGCGCCGACCGTTGGTGCTGACCTATTTGAAGCTGGCATCCCCGTATTGGGTATCTGCTACGGATTCCAAGCCATGGCCAAGGCCATGGGCGGCACCGTGGCGCAGACCGGGCTGCGCGAATACGGCGCCACCGATGTGACCACTGTAGGTGAGGGCCGTTCGATTTTGTCGGGTACGCCCGCCCATCAGAACGCGTGGATGAGCCACGGGGATTCGGTGCAGCAGGCGCCGGAAGGTTTCGAAGTCCTTGCCAGTTCGGCCGGTGCGCCGGTGGCTGCCTTTGCCAACGCTGAAAAGTGCCTGTTTGGTGTGCAGTGGCATCCGGAGGTGAAGCACTCTGACTTTGGCCAGAAGGTGCTGGAAAACTTCCTCTTTGAAGGTGCTGGGCTGGAGGCCAACTGGACCACCGGCAACATTCTTGAAGAGCAGGTAAGTCGCATTCAGAACCAGATCGGAGATGCCAAGGTCATTTGCGGGCTCTCCGGCGGGGTCGATTCCGCGGTGGCCGCGGCGCTTGTTCAGCGCGCGGTGGGGGATAAGCTCACTTGCGTATTCGTGAACCACGGGCTGCTCCGAGCCGGCGAGGCTGAGCAGGTGGAGAAGGACTTCGTGGCCGCCACGGGAGCCAAACTGTACGTGGCGAATGAGCAGGAACGCTTCCTCACCGCACTGGCTGGCGTTTCTGACCCGGAGACCAAGCGCAAGATCATCGGCCGGGAATTCATCCGGGCCTTTGAAGAAGCCGAACGCGCCATCATGGCCGAGGCCGCAGCGGACGGCGAGAAAATTAAGTTCCTGGTGCAGGGGACTCTGTACCCCGACGTGGTCGAGTCTGGCGGTGGCGAGGGAACTGCGAACATCAAGAGTCACCACAACGTGGGTGGCCTCCCTGATGACCTGCAGTTTGAGCTGGTAGAGCCCCTGAGGCTCCTCTTCAAAGATGAAGTTCGCGCAGTGGGTGCCCAATTGGGACTCCCTGCGGAGATTGTGGGCCGTCAGCCGTTCCCTGGCCCCGGGCTGGGCATCCGCATCGTGGGTGAAATTACGGCGGAGCGGTTGGAACTCTTGCGGGCCGCAGATGCTATTGCACGAGCCGAGCTCACCGCTGCCGGGCTCGACAACCAGGTGTGGCAGATGCCAGTAGTGCTCTTGGCGGATGTGCGTAGCGTGGGCGTCCAAGGCGATGGACGAACCTACGGTCACCCGATTGTGCTCCGCCCCGTGTCCAGCGAGGATGCGATGACGGCGGATTGGTCCAGGCTTCCGTATGACCTGTTGGCGAAGATTTCCAATCGCATCACCAACGAGGTCGACGGCGTCAATCGAGTGGTACTGGACGTCACCAGCAAACCGCCGGGAACCATTGAGTGGGAGTAAGGCTCCCGCCCGCTGCGAGCTGAGACATAGTACTGAGACATCAGTATGTAGATCATCAAATTTACGACCACTGATTTGGGGTGCGTCCGTGTGCCTTTCGGACTAGATGGCACTTGACAAGATAGCCTCGAAGCATGCCTGTATGGTCCAGATCAGCACGCGAAAGCGCAGAGAAGAAGGCACAAGTGTCAGAAGATGCCAGCAACGTAGATGATTCTGCGGATCACCTTGCATGGCTGCAGAAACTGGTCCCGCACTCTGGGCCGGACACGCTGCTGCAATTTACCAAGGCACCCGAAGGCTGCATTGACCTCACGAACGCGCACCCGTCAGGACTAGCCCAACTGCTGGCTGGCAGGCGTACTCGTCTTTCCACTTTGATTCGCGACCCTGCCCAGTACACCGTGGCTGTTCGCACGGCTCGGACGCTGCGGGCCAAGATCTTTGAACTGGGCAGTGAGCGCGGAATTGACGTGGGACACTTTGCTGCAGGCACCACTACGTGGACCAATGGCCCGGGCAGGCCGCACCGTATCTGTGCCCCCGTTCTTCTGACAGCCATTTCGCTGACAGTTCGCCCGGGGCAGGACGATTTTGAGATTCAGCTTACCGAGCAGGCACGCACCAACCCCGCGTTGGTGCGGTACCTCCGCGAGGAGCACGGAATTGACTTTGACCCGGTAGCGTTAGCCCGGTTGGCCTACAGCACTGCCCGTTTTGATCCGGCTCCTGTACTTGAAAAGCTGCGAGCAATTTTGGCTCCCATCAAGGGTGCTGCGGTGGAACACGAACTGTTGGTCTCCACGTTTGCTGATCTGGGTGAAAACCTCAAGGATCCAGTACTCCTGGTGAGCCACGGCATCGTCTCCAAGTTGGCGGCGGCAGCCGGCGGCGAGGTTGAAACGCCTGCGGAAATCGACGCGACAAAGTTTGCCCCGCTTGATGCCCGCCATCCACAGGACGAATTCTTGGTGTTGGACGCTGACGCCCAGCAGCAGTACGTGGTGGATGCCGTTCGCGCTGGCCACTCACTGGTGGTTTCAACCCCGCCTGGAACGGGTCAGACTCAAACGGCCATCAATGCTGTTGCTGCCCTGGTCCATGAGGGTAAGAGCGTTTTGGTGGTGGGTGAACGCCGGGCAACGCTGCACGAATTTGCCCAGCGATTCGATGCCCTGGGGCTGGATTCGCTGTTGCTGCAACTGACGGCCCAAACCGGACCGCAACAAGTAAAATCACAGCTGATTAGAGCAGTGGTACGCAATGAGCGGGCTACGCCGCCAAAACTCGATAACTTGCATCAAACCTTGGTGCAGCACCGGCATCAGCTCATTGACCACGTAGATTCACTGCACAACGTACGGGCCAGATGGGGGTGCTCTCCCTACCAAGCAATGCAGTCCTTGGCTGCGCTCACCGCTATTCACCCGGCTCCGGCTACCACGGTGCGTCTCAAGCGCAGCGTGCTGGATTCCATCAAGGATCGCTCAGAGCTGGCTCAGCGCCTGCATCGCGCGGCCGAACTGGGCAGTTTTTCGCAAGCCGCCACCACCAGCCCCTGGTATGGAGCGCGGCTGGTGACGCGGAAGGAGACTGAAGAGGCGCATGCGCTGGCTGTAAAACTGTCCCAAGAACTGCCGGAGTTTAAGGCCAAGATGGATCAGGTGGCGGATTTCTCCGAGATCCGTCATGGCAATACGTTTGCCCAATGGGGCGAACAGCTTGAAATGCTGATGGCGGTTCGTGGCAGTTTGGACAAGTTCACCCCGGATATCTTTGACCGGCCTGTCACTGACTTGATCTCTGCTACGGCTAGTTCCGCATGGCGCCGGGATCGCCAGGTGGACATGCCCGCCATGCAGCGTTCCCGACTGCGACGGCTTGCCAAGGAATACGTGCGCCCGGGGGTCCATATAACGGATCTCCACGACTCGCTGACCTTGGTGCAGGAGCAGCGTTCGCTGTGGAGTGAGTATTCAGTGAGCCAGCGCCACCCGGCTGTCCCCTCCGGATTGGCTGATTTGCACAGCGCTTATCTCGCTCTCAGTAAGGACTTGACCAAGCTCAGTGCTGCTGTGGAAAAGACTGCCGACGGCGGATGGCTAGAGTCCACCAAGTACCCGGCATTGACTCGACGCTTGGAAGCACTAGCTGCTGACAAGGACAATCTGGAAACGCTTCCGGAGCGGACCTTGCTGCTCGAGAATATGCGAGAGCAAGGCCTGGGCGAGCTGTTGGATGACTTGTCCCAGCGCGAAGTCCCGGCCGCCAATACCCGCGCTGAACTTGATTTGGCGTGGTGGCAGTCGGCCCTTGAGGCCATGATTAGTGGCGACGATTATTTGGCCATGTCCGACGGCGCCAGCCTCCGCCAGCTCGAGGCGGAGTTTCGATTGGCGGACCAGGCGCATATTGCCAGTGGCGCCGCTCGGTTGCGCTGGAAGTTGGCGTCCTCGTGGCGTGAGAGTGTCTCCGGGAAGAACCGTCAGACCGAGCTACTGCGGAATTTGCTCAAGGACGGCCGAGTAACACTGGACGCGTTGAACAAACAGGCCCCGGATTTGATTCGTACGCTGGTGCCCATCTGGACATCGAGCCCGTTGGTGTTGCCCGGCTTGCTGCCAGCCGAACAACGGTTTGACGCCGTTGTGATCCTTGACGCGGAGTCCACGTCCCTGCCGTCTGCTCTTCCAGCTGTGGCACGTGCAACGCAGGTAGTGGCTTTCGGTGACGAACGCATTGCCAGCCCGCGCCCCTTTAGCGTGGCCGTGGAGCGCGTGGCTCATGGCGAGACATCGCCCGCGATGGTGGACAGTGTCTTCACTGCACTTGCACGAGTGCTGCCCAAGCGGCGGCTCACGGTGAGCTATCGGTCAGTTGATGAGGACTTGGTGCTTCAACTGAGCGCTGCATTCTATGACGATGCGCTGGAGCGAATTCCGGATGGCAAGAGTGTCACCGGGCTGGATCGCTCCCTTGTGGTTGACTACCTTCCCGACGGCACCGGACTTCCCAGTGCGGGAACCGATGGCGTGGAGTCAGTAGTTGCTGAAGTTAACCGCGTGTTGGATTTGGTGTTTGAACACGCCCGAATCCGCCCCAAGGCTTCGCTGGCTGTCATCACGGCGAGCGAGCACCACGCCACTCGGGTGGCGCAGGCCATCCGGATGCAGATGCCTAACCACCCGTTGCTGGCCGAGTTCTTTGAATCAGGTGCCGAGTCCTTTCGGGTAGTGACGATTGACCGTGCTGCCGGGTTGGTGCGCGACCACGTGATTTTCTCCCTAGGGTTTGGCCGGACGCCGCACGGGCGGGCTCTGCACAACTTTGGGCCGTTGTCCGCCAGCGACGGGCGGGCCAAGTTTGCTTTGGCCATGTCCAGAGCGCGGCACCATTTGCACGTGGTCACCTGCTTCCGTCCCGAGGATCTTGACGTTACCAGGCTGAACAACGGTGCCAAGGACTTCTATGAACTTCTGGACCGGGAGTTGGCGGGGAATTCTCAGTTGGGCACCACGGCGTCGCGTTCGGCAGCGAGCGAGCAGGCCTTGGGGGAGGACCCGCTGATAGCGGACCTGGCGGAGCGCCTGCGGGCCAGGGGCGCACGGGTGTGGCATCACTATGACGGCGTCTTGGATATGGTGGCTGCCGCGGATCCGATTGCCAACTTGGGCAAGAGCGACGACGAGATCCCCACTCCCGTAGCGGTGGAGTCCGATGGCACCAAGAAGTACCGGGCCATGAGCGTGCGCGAACGTAGCAGGTTGCGGCCCCAGCGGCTGGAACGCCTGGGATGGCGTTATATTCCACTGTGGACTATCGAAGTGTTTACGGATCCCTCCGCGTGTGCGGATCAAATTGGCGGCTATCTGGGTTTGGAACCCTCCCTAAGTCACGAAGAGGAAACCTCGCTGATGAGCAGTCATGTGTCTGGGCGACGCGCGGCCACGGCAGCGCCCACAACCGTCGGCCAGCCTGGCACAGTGCACCAGGTCGCCTCGGAGAAGGCTGGCTTTGGCGAGCATGCGGCAGAGAAGGATGAGGCTGCCGGGGGTGTGGTCAATCCGCCATTGCGCGGCGCCGCTGCACCCACCGAAGCGACTCTGCCGAACAAAGCGGCGGAGGATTCGGCTCAAGCATGGGGGGATGCCTCCGGGGGCCATGACGATGAGTGGTTCAAGGAGCAGCGTCCGCCGCACTGGGGCTAGGGAGTCGGCCACGGAGCCGGACTTCCTTCCAATACCAGGAAAATCTTGCCTGAAGCGGACGCTGCAGCTAAAGCTACTGCTTGATCGCCTGCCGCTGCTACCACCAATAGCCCTTCGTTGTTGCCCGCACCGCTGGTGGCGAGCAACCCTGTTGCGGACGTGGCGGAGGAGCCTTTCCACAGCACAGCTACATGCTGCGCGAGTACCTTGCCTGCGGCAGGAGTGCCATCGCCAGTAGCTGAGGGGCTGAGCACCAGAGTGACCAGTTGCCCGGGGCTGACCAGCTCCGCCGCCGCAGGGTCGCTGAGCCGGACCGGAACTGCACGGGTGCCTGGTTCGGTGCCAACGAGTAATCCGGGGCCAATCAGGGAAACGGTGCTGACGGCTTGGCCCTGCCGCAAGGGAGTGGCCAGGCGTGCAGCGCTTGCCTGATCGCGGGATGTGAGGGTGCCTGGCGCCACTGCGGCCTGAGGAACTTTGACCACGGCAACGTCCGTTGCCCCAAGCGTGGTACCAGCAGGCAGGTCACGGGTGGCCGTCAAAATGTCCACGACCCGCAACGGTTCCGGTGTTAGCTGTTGAACGGACAACGCCGCTGCCGCGCAAAGACAAAGTGCGGCCAGAAGCCGCCGGCGCCGCTTGAAAAACAGCCGCCAACGGTGTGAACGTTTGGTGGTGGACGATGCCCAGCCCGCTTGTGGTTGGGAGCGGGGCATCCGCTGTCGACTCTTTTTTGACCCTGATCCAAATGTTCCCATGTGGACACGCTAGGCGTGCCTGAAGGCGTGAGGGAGAGCCGCCAAAGCCTGTGTGGGGACAGCGCCAGCGAGGTCGCTTGTGGAGGGCTAGTTGGCGGCAGCGGAGCTGCTGCTAGAGCCGGTGGCGGAGGTGCTCGATGAGCTACTGGCCGACGCAGCAGCAGCGGCTGGGGCGGATGATTCGCTGGGTGCTGCCGGTACGGAACTGCCGCCACTGCGGGAATCTGTACGGTAAAAACCGGAGCCCTTGAAGACCACGCCCACAGAATTGAACTTCTTCCGCAGAGTGCCCTGACACTGCGGGCATTCCGTTAGCGACGCGTCAGAAAAGGACTGCTGGATTTCAAAATTGTGGCCGCAGTCTTTACAGGCATACACATAGGTGGGCACAAAAATCTCCTTCACGAACACGGGTGGCACTAGAGCGGATTTAGCACTCCATGGTCCAGAGTGCCAATTCTACCACCGCCGTTACGGCCCACGCCGCGCCCACAGGCCGCCGTTGTTCCCCAAGAGGGCCTCGAAGGTGACTCTAGCGCGGTGCAGTGGAATAGAGCCCGGATGGCGTCAACACTCCCGTAACGGGGATGTCCCATGGTTCCGCCGCAAGTATCCCGGCGGGGAGGTATTCCGCATCGTAGATGACCGCCGTCGTTCGCGTTGCATCGGGGGGTGAATCTTGACTGTGGCGCAGACTAGCCAGAAACCGGTCGTAGTAGCCGCCGCCCTGACCCAGGCGTGTCCCGTCGTGATCCGCAGCCAACGCTGGAAGAAGGATCCCTGCCACCGGGCCAAGCTCCGCAAAGGCAATGCGTTGGCCAGCGGGCTCGCGCACAGGGGCCAGGCGACTTTGCGCTAGGGGAACGCCAGGCGTCCAGGATGCCCAGCTGAGGGCAAAACCCGGCTCGCACACGGGCACCATGACACGGTAGCCAGCGTCCAGCAACGCCACATTGAGCTGCGAAGTGTCCGGCTCTAACCCCACGGACAGATACGAACACAGCACGGGAACGTCATGGGTTTCCGCCGACCACGCGGATGCGTGCGATGCAAGAGCTACGCCGGCTCGCTGGCGAAATTCCGGCAGCATTTCCTCCCGAGCCTTCCGGAGTAGACGGCGCTGCGTTGCCTTGTTGGAGCCAATCGGCAGGCTGAGGTGGGTCATCAAGGCTCCTCTATTCAATGGCGCTATTCACGGGGCGTGTGAGCGATATTGTGCATCCTCCGTTAGCCTATGATCATGACTTCTGATTCAGTGGTACGCAAGGCCGTTATTCCCGCGGCAGGCTTGGGGACTCGTTTTTTACCCGCGACGAAAGCTAT
>JABBNV010000042.1:0-931 GCA_019352125.1 Acidobacteriota bacterium
AGAGCAATGGCCAACCGACGTCAGGCTCCAGGATATTGAACTCATGCAGGAAGCCGGAGTCACCCTGCTGAGCGTGGGTATCTTCTCCTGGTCCTGGCTGGAACCGGCGGAGGGAACCTACGAATTCGCGTGGCTCGACGAAGTCATGGATAACCTCGCAAAAGCTGGCATCAAAGTCGCACTGGCCAGCGCCACGGCAGCCCCGCCGTCCTGGCTGGTAAAGGAGCACCCTGAAATCCTGCCCGTCACAGCCCAAGGGACTGTACTGGGGCCGGGCTCGCGCCGTCACTATTCGCCGTCGTCCGCCGTATACCGCCGGTACGCGGCGAAGATGACCCGCGCATTAGCGGAGCGCTACAAGGATCATCCGGCGCTGGCACTGTGGCACGTAGACAACGAATTAGGCTGCCATATTTCCGAGTTCTACGGTCCCGAGGACACCCAAGCGTTCCGCGGCTGGTTGGAGCGGCGTTATGGAACCATCGAGGCGCTAAATGACGCCTGGGGCACAGCGTTCTGGTCCCAGCGCTACGGCGGATTTGCCGAGATCCGCACACCAGCGGCGGCACCGACAATGCTCAACCCCACCCAGCAGCTAGACTTCCAGCGCTTCAGCTCTTGGGCATTGATCGACTATTACAACATGCTCGCCGGCGTCATCCACGAAGTCACTCCAGAGATCCCGACCACCACGAACCTGATGGCCTCCAGCGCCACGAAGCCCATGGATTATTTCGCGTGGGCCAAGGATCTGGATGTCATTGCAAATGATCATTACCTGGTGGCAGCGGATACCGAACGCCAGATTGATCTTGCATTCAGTGCCGACCTGACCCGCGGCATCGCCAGCGGCAAGCCGTGGATGCTCATGGAGCACTCAACCTCGGCCGTAAATTGGCAACCACGAAACATACCCAAGCTGCCCGGCGAA
>JABBNV010000042.1:941-10209 GCA_019352125.1 Acidobacteriota bacterium
GCGAGGCTCGGACGCTGTCATGTTCTTCCAGTGGCGGCAGAGCCGGCAGGGAGCCGAGAAGTTCCACTCGGCCATGGTCCCGCATGCCGGAACAGACACACGCGTCTGGCGGGAAGTGGTGGAGCTGGGCGCCACATTGAAGGCATTAAGTGCGGTTCAGGGATCGCTCGTGGAGTCGCAAACCGCCATCATCTTTGATTACGAGGCGTGGTGGGCCAGCGAGCTGGATTCTCATCCTAGCGAAGACGTTAACTACCTTGACGTCCTGCGTGCCTTCCACCGGGAATTGTTCCTGCGTGGCATCACGGCGGACATTGTCCACCCCGGCGCCGACCTCAGCGGATACAAGCTCATCCTGGTGTGCACGCTCTACAGCGTCTCAGATGCCTCTGCTGCCAACATCGCAGCCGCGGCTGAGAACGGGGCCACCGTACTGATCAGCTACTTCAGCGGCATTGTGGATCAGGACGACGCCGTTCGCCTGGGCGGATACCCCGGAGCGTTCCGCGAGTTGCTGGGCATCAACGCCGAGGAGTTCCACCCCTTGCCGGAACACGGCACGGTTGAGCTGGACAATGGCTGGACATGCCGGGTCTGGAGCGAGGACCTCCGCCTCGCTGGAGCCGAGGCCGTGGCTTCGTTCACCGAGTACCCTCTGGCAGGACAGCCTGCGCTTACCCGGCGGCCAGTGGGGAGCGGAACCGCCTGGTATCTAGCCACTTTCCCGGACACTGCGGGGATAGCCAGCCTGGTTGACTCGCTGATTGCAGAGTCCGGCGTAGCGGCACCGGTTATTGCGACGCCCGGAGTTGAACTAACGCGTCGCCGAGGCGCCGACGGGGCAAGCTACCTGTTCGCCATCAACCACACCGATGCGGACGCCAACGTGGCAGCATCGGGCAGGGAATTGGTGACCGGCGTCCAATTCTCCGGCACAGTCCGGGCCGGTGCCGTGGCCGTGGTCGAAGAGGGCACCAAGTCCAGAGCCTAAATGAATCGAGAGGAAAAACGAACAGGTGCGTTGCAGTCCGCGGGCTACTCCCTTGGACCACAGCGCACCTGTTATCAACGGGAGGTTTTGCTCCTATCGTCGGTCAACACTGGCCCAGCGGGAACGCGAGTTGCTGTAGTGACGAACGCGAAATGGGCATTACTCCATGACACAAAAAGCAGAATAGACGGAGCAAGGCAGGCGCCCAGAACAGGCTGGGCGAGCACGGCAAGCGCGATCCCACCCAGACAGGCGAGGCTCAGCAAGCCAAAATACCAATACCGCACGGTGACATAGAGCGAAAGGCCTACAAGGCGCCAAAGACGCAACTGCGGGTAAAGGACTGAGCCGGCAAGGGCTGTGAACCCAGCTGCAACCGCCGTCGCCGCGATGACACAGAGAAGTGGCGTTGCGAGAGCTCCCACTGACGAGCCTGCGAGGAAACTGAGATCGGCGAGGCACATTCCGAGCGTTGCGAGCGTGAGCGCACCAAGGGCAGTGCCGCGCCGGAACGTCTGGGCGTAGGCACGCCAGAAGTCGCGGACGGGCTCCGTCGAACCGTCCTGCATGGCCCGAAAGGCCCCCATTGCCCCCGCGATTGACGGGCCAACAGTGACCGCCAGCACTACGAAGAACGGCCACGCGGCCGTCGGGTCGTTTGATGCTGCAGAGAAGACCAGAAGGGGAAGGTTGGACACGGCGAGCATGATATTCACAACCAAAAACAAATAGATATGCCCAAAAAGCGTCGTGAAAGTTCCGTAGTGGAGATTGGGCAGGATACGGCGTTTCCGTGTGGCGGCCGCCGAGTTAGGGGACGTCGCGCTCACCCCTTCATCCCGCTGGTGGCGATGCCCTGGATGAAGTACCGCTGACCAAGGAGGAAGATGATCAGAATGGGGATGACGGAGATCACGGAGCCGGTCATGATCATGCCGTATTCCGCGTCGTACTGGCCAATGAACGATTGCAGGCCAATCTGAATCGTCCAGAGCCTGTTACTGGTCAGGTAGATGAAGGGGCCCATGTAGTCGTTCCATGTATTCACGAATGTCAACAGGGCCAAACTGGCCAGCGCCGGCTTGGAAAGCGGCAGGATAACTCGAGCCCAGATTCCATATTCGCTCAGCCCGTCAATCCGCGCAGCTTCGCACAGTTCGTCGGGAATGGTCATGTAGAACTGGCGCATCAGGAAGACACCAAACGCACCAAAGGCCTGGAGGAGAATCAGGGACCAAAAAGTGTTCGTCAGGCCCATCTTTTCCATCATGATGTACTGCGGCACCATGTAGGACTGCCATGGTATGGCGATCGTGCCGATGTAGGCCATAAAAAGGACGTCGCGGCCCTTGAACCGTATTTTGGCGAAACCGTATGCCGCGAAGCTACCGGTGAGCACCTGAAGGCCGGTGATGATGACGGCAAGATAGGCGGTGTTCTGGATGTACCCCATCATCGGCACCTTGCCCCAGATCGCCGCATAGTTGGACCACTGGAAGTTGTCCGGGATCCATTTGATGGGCACGGCGAAGATCTCGTTGTTGGTTTTCAACGATGCCGACACCATCCACAGGAAAGGAATCATGACGACGGCGAGCATGAGAACAAGGGCCATGTAGAGGGCAGCGACACGGATTCGCCGCCCCCGCGTCCGCCCAGTGCCCTTCGACGACGGCGTCAAACGCCGCCGTGAGCTTTTTCCGGTTGATGTGCGGTCAAGTTCCCGGTCGAGGTCTGTGGAGATGGTGGACATCAGCGTTCCTGCCTCTGCTGGATCTTGTATTGAACGAGAGTGACGGTGAGGACAATGACGAATAGCGTGAACGAGATCGCCGACGAGTAACCAAAGTTGCCCTGCAGAATGCCGTTTTGGTAGACAAGCTGGGACAGAACCGTGGTGGAACGCCCCGGGCCGCCACCTGTCATAACAACAATCAGGTCGAAGACCTTGAAGCTCGCGACTGTGAGCATCACCATGACGAAGAACGTCGTGGGGCGGAGCGCCGGAACTGTCACATTCCAGAACCGCTGCCAGGCCCTCGCCCCATCCATCTCAGCCGCTTCATACAATTCGCGCGGGATGGCTTGCAGCCCGGCCAGGTACAGAACCATGTAATAGCCCATATCACGCCAGACGCTCGTAATAATGACCGCTGGTAGCGCCCAGGCAGTGCTGTTGGTCCAACCCGGTGGGTTGGCAATACCGATGAGGCGCAGGAACTGGTCAATCGGGCCGCCATCCGGGTTGAACAGCATATTCCAGACAATAGCGACGGCGACAAGTGACGTTATGTAGGGCAGGAACATTGCCACCCGAAAGAACCCAATGCCCTTGAGCTTGTGGTTCATGAGCATGGCCAGCCCGAGGGAGACCGCAAGGGTCAGCGGAATATGACCCAACGCGTACAAGGCGGTGTTTTGCAGAGCCACCCAGAAGCTCTCGTCCGCGAGCATCGTCTGAAAATTCTTAAGCCCCACAAACTTCGGAGTGCTGTACGAATTCCAGCTCATGACGGAGAGCGCAAGACCCGCGATCACCGGGATGAGCGTGAAGAGGGCGAATCCGATGAAGTTGGGCAGGATGAAACTCCAGCCGACCAACGCCGCACGACGCTGCAGCTTCCTCGGCCTCTGCCCTGCGGCCGCTGTTTGACGGCGCGTGGTGAGGATGGACACGAGAACCTCCGGGTTCTTGGTCAGGTGGACTTAGTTGTCACACCAGACCGTGCTGGCTATTTGCTGGCGATCACTGGCTTGACACGCGAATTCATCTCGGCGATAGCGTCCGAAATTGACTTCGAACCCGTCATGATCAAGTCATGCTCCTCTGTCAGAATCTGGTCAACTTGTGAGGAGACCGGGCTGACCGGCATTTCGAGTTTGACAGTATCGGGAGAGAAGGCTGCCTTGGAAAGATCATCGTTGGGCATACCCTTGTTGGCAAAGTAGGCCGTGGTGATAGCCGATTCCTGGAGCGAGGGGACAATGCCGACGGCGGCGACTGCCTTGGCACCCTGCTCCCCCGCAGCGAAGGTGATGAACTTCTGGGCAGCGTCCGAATTCGCCGCTTTCTTGTTCACGGCGAATGCTGTCGGAGAGCCGAACGTAGTGACCTTGCTCCCCGCACTGACCTGAGGCATCGGCGCGATGGCCCAGTCCACACTGGTCTTGCCTGCGGCCTTATCCGCCAGCAGCGCCGAGATCTCCCATGACCCCATGGGCATCATGGCCGCCTGGCCAGCTTCGAAGAAGGAGTTATAACTGGTCTTGTTATTCTTCTCAGTTGCGTAGTCCATGATGGCACCGGCCTTCTGTAGGTCGAGGCTCATCTGGTACTGGGGAGTGAAGAAGGAGTAGTCACCTCCCAGGAGGTTGCCTCCGGTTTGAGCTGAGGAGATCGCCTGCACAACGGACCGCCAAGTGTGCTGGTACGCGCCGTAAACCTTGGCGCCGCTGGCCGTGGTGCCGGTGGCCAGCTTCTTGGCGAGGTCAGCATACTGGTCCCACGTGATGTTCTTCGGGTACGCCAGTCCTGCTTTATCGAAGAGCGTCTTGTTGTAAAAAAGAACCCAAAAGTCTGAGCGGTACGGTGCAGCGTAGTATTTGCCGTCAACGTTGAAAGCGTCGAGGTTGGCGAGTTTGCTTGCTGGGAGCTGGTTCTTTACCAAGTCCGTGAGATCAGTAATTTGACCTCTCGACGAGTACTGGGAGTAGTCAGTCACGTTCTTCACGGCCAGCACATCTGTCTTGTCTCCGCCGGCGAGCATCGTGGTGATCTTCGCTTCGTAGTCGGCGGCAAGGATGTCTACCGGTTCAATCACAATATCCGGGTTAGCGGCTTGGAAGGCGTCGAAGAGTGCCTTGAACTCAGGGGTGGTTGCATAACTCCAGACCGCCACCGTCAAGGTCGTCTTGCCGCTAGCGTTCTGCACACTCCCAGTGCCAGCCGCTCCGCTACACGCAGCCAGGCCGAGTGTTGCGGCTGCGCCAAGCGCGCCGGTGACGAAAGTACGTCGCTTCATTGCGAATTGCTCCATTGCAGGTACTCCATTTCTTGATTTCTTGATGATCAGACAATTTTGAATATCAGTCGACGAGTGAGCCCCGGCGACGTCACTGGTCGGAGCCGATGACCTCCGAGAGGTTAAGGGCGGAACTCAGTCCGTCCGTCCAGTTGATCTCGACCTGGCCGCCGTCCCCGTCGAGAAAACGCACGCGAGGAGCCCCCGTGGCAACGTGTGCCGAGCCCGTCAGCGCCAGAGCTGCGACATGCCAGATACCGGGCTTGGCCGTCCCCTGCGTCTCGAGCCATGGCGTGGACGTAACCTGACCGAGCGGACTCGCATCTGAGTCCCGCTGCACGCCGGCGGCAGGCAACCCCCCGAGCCCAACGGCCACGCTGCTGAGCCCGGCCGATGAAACTTCTGCGAGACCACTAGTGTGCGGTGCATCGGAGGACAGCGGCCAGCCACCGAGCCGCAGACGACCGGACTCCACCCCGTCCTCGGTTGCGACTCGAACAAACCGTAGCTCCCAGGCCCCACGGACCAGAGAGACTGTGGCCACGCTGGGTCCCATGATTACCTGGCCCGCGGCACCATACCCATGACGCTCAGAATGGGGGTCTGGATCTACCCAATGCGCTTGGGACACGGACGCGCCCAGGAGCATCCCGTCATCGAGCGCGCGACACGCAACGGTACGGAAACCGGCACGGTGACTGGGCCGTCCGTGGCTGTCGATCAGGACGACGCTCTGGTCCAGCGGGCTTTGCTCAAGCATGGGATCGAGAACAGGTGAGGTCGCCGTCGAATATCCGAATCTGGCGTACAGGGGCGCATCCGTCACTGCAGCGCCTGGGTGTGAGTGATCCGTTCCGTGATTGATGACGCGGATAATCCCGTCAGATGCAGTGCCACTGATCAGCCACCCAGGAGCAGCGGCCACCGTAGCGACGTCGCTCTCGTCTATGGGCAACGGTGATTCTTTCTCCGTCCAGACTGGGTGGTCCGCAGGAAGCGCTAGCCCCAAAAGCCCCTTGGAAGCCCAGTAGGGTGAGCCAGGCCCGGAGTAGCTTTGAGCCAATTTGCGCCACTGTCCATGCCAACCCAGGGTGAGCACTCCGTCAGCCCCAAAAGCGCCGGCGTCAGCGAAATGCTTCAACATTCCACTGGCCGCTCTGCGAATCGTGCCAGGCACGAGCGTACTCGACCCACTCATGGCTCCAGCCCAGAATGGAGCTGCTGCCGCAAACCTGTAGATAAGGGACCGGCCTTGAACCAGTGGGGAACCGTCGCGTCCCACCAGACGGACCGCGTCCTCGAGATAGCGGTCAAGGTGAGAGAGGTAAGCCTCTCGACGTGGCCCAGCGTATTCATCATCGGAATTGGCCATCTGGAGCCACAAGACGGGATAGAGATGTAGCGCCCAACCCGCGTAGTGGTCGAATGAGCGCTCGGTTCCGTCCGAATACCAGCCGCCGTCGCGGACAAAGGTGTCGTGGAGAGCAAGGTCCGCTTCCATATCCTCCCGAGACCAGGACGCACCAACAGACCGAAGAAATTGTTCAACTACGATGCGGAACCAGACCCAATTGATGGGTGGGTACTTTGCACCAATGACCGTGGATAGCCAGTCGACAACGTTGGCCTTGACCCGGTCATCCAGACGGTCCCAGATGAGAGCACGCGTCATCGACAAGCCAAGCGCAATCGCAGCCGCTTCAACTTTGGCTTGATCGTGCTCGTCAGGGCGAACCCAGCGGTAGGGATGCGAAGGATCGGTCCCGGACGCGATCCCTTCCGCATACCACTCCGCCAGGCCCAGATTATCTTCTCCCCGGCTGCCAGCGAGCCGGAAGGCCGCCGCCATGAAGGTACGTGCAAACCCTTCCAGCCCATCGACATCCGTGCCGTATCCGCCAGGAGCTCCCGGCATGACCAGTCGAGAGTTGCCCGGCCCCACAAACTGGCGGGTACTCAGGAGCATAGAGTCCGCGATGTGCTCCCAGGTTTGCCGGGTGTAGCCGGTGTAGGGAGAGAGTGAGTAGTCACGTTCAGGCGCACTCGCAAGAATATGGTTCATGCGCTCACCTTGAAGCTCTCGCTTGTTACTTCGGCCAAAAGTGGCTGGCCGGAGACAAAGCGCTCAAGATCGTCCAGCGCGCTGTCAGTCATGCGATACAGCTCTGAGCCAAGGGAACCGGCCACATGAGGGGTAAGCATCACGTTCTGCAGGTTATAAAGGACTGAGTCGGCCGGAAGGGGCTCGGGGTCGGTAACGTCGAGGATTGCGTTAAGACGCCCGCTCTTACATTCGGCTTCGAGGGCCTTGGTATCGATAAGTGATCCACGGGCCGTGTTGATGACGGTCGCATGATCTGGGAGCAAGGCAAGCTGCCGTGCACCGATCATATGGCGGGTGGAGGGCAGGGCGGGTGCGTGCAGTGAGAGGACATCCAGATCCGGCAACATCTCGTCCAGACCCTTCAGCTCGGCGCCAAGGGCTGCCACGTCTGAGAGCTCCGCGTAAGGATCGGCAATCAACACCCTGACGTCGTCGAGCTGTTGAACTAAGGTCGCCACCCGACGGCCAATTCGGGATAGGCCGACGACGCCGATCGTGCGGCCCAGGTTGCTCAGCTCACCATAGCGGCGAATGTACTGCCCGTCGTTCCAGCTGGCCCGGACGTCGTTGGCCAGGAACGGGGCCTTTTTCCCGGCCATAATGATAGCGGCAAGAGTGTATTCAGCGACCGGGACGGCGTTTGCCTCCGCAGCGTTGGATACCACAATGCCTCTTTCCCAGAACCCCTCCGAGACAAGGGGCCGGATGGTTCCTGCGCAGTGGAACAGTCCACGAAGCTTCGGCATGAGCGCCAGGTGCCGCGCAGTGATTGTGCTTGCACCCCAACTGGTCACGAGCACGTCGACGTGGGCCAGGCGTTCCTTGACGTCGTCAGAATCAAGGTTCGACGTCCAGTCCGGATCGCCAAGCGAGACAAGCGATTCAAGACGCGCACGGCGCTTGGCATCGAACTTGGCCTCGTAGGTCTCCCGATCCATCAGCAGCAGTGCCTCCGGCTTTTCGGGCATCGTCACAGTTCCAACTCCTCGTTGAGTACGACATAGGTGATGGCAGGCGTTCCAGTCGGGAACACGCTTGCCACGGGATGTGATCCAGTACATACTCAAAGACGAAACTAGTCAATCATTTCGTTCCAACTCGAACAGAATCGATCACTTATGATCACTAATCCTCCCAAGGTGCTCACGGGAGTGGGAGGGTCGACGCCCACGTCAGGGACAACTGACAGCGGTTTCGAAGGCCCACTCTTCGGTGTCTTTGGCACCGCTGCTTCCGCCGATCAATGGGAGCCCCTTCTCGCTGAACCTCGGAGCCGTCTCCAGGTCAGAGCTGCCGCGGACCGCGCCTTTTGGTCTCAGGTAGATGAGCCAACTCTCGCTGCGATCCGCGTCGAAGCGTCGAAGGACCTGGCCAAGCCGTGGCCCCAGCCGCTGGCAAGCCACTACGCCCGGTACTTTAGGGACGGCAATCGAACAGAGTATGAGGGACGGGTCCGCGACCGCCAGGAACGCCTTTCCCGGGCGGCGATTATGGCCGCGAGCACGCTGGAACCAAGGTGGATCGATGAAGTCGTTGACGGCGTCGTCCTGCTATGTGAACAGAGCAGCTGGTGCTGGGCTGCGCACGACGACACCCAGCTCCGGCATGGCTTTGTACTTCCTGAACCACGCACCCCGTACCTGGACCTCGGTGCAGGTGAAGTATGCGGCCAGCTGGCCTGGATTGACGTAATCCTCGGCGACGTCCTCGAAGAGCGTGCTCCGGGAATCCGCGAGCGCATACGCCACGAAACGATGCAGCGCGTCATCCTTCCCTTCCTTGAGCGCAGGGATTGGCACTGGCTCGGCCTGCACGAGCGCGCACACAATTGGAACCCATGGATTCACGGCAACGTCATCCTCGCCGCGCTCTTTTTGGTCAGCGATACGCAGCTACGCGCAAACGTTGTCTCACTGGCCGTTGAGGGGCTCGATCGCTATGCCGCGACGCTACCCTCCGACGGGGCCATTGATGAGGGCTACTCCTATTGGTGGAACGGTGCGTGCCGCCTCCTCGAAACCCTGGAACTCCTCCGAACAGTCACTGACGGCGCGCTGGATGCCTTCGCATTGCCCATGCTTGCCGAAACCATCCGATTCCCGCAGCGTATGCATCTAGGCGGGCCTTGGTACGTGAATGTAGCCGATGGTC
>JABBNV010000042.1:10219-10640 GCA_019352125.1 Acidobacteriota bacterium
CTGCTGCTCCGGTGGGTCCGTGATAGTGCCGATGTTGTTAACCACGCAGCTGCCCAGCGCGCAGCCGGGCAGCCAGTTGCCAGCGTCGCGGCCGGACTTGGCAGGGCGCTCGCAGCAATGAGCGAAGCTACCTGGGCCAACGCAACGCCTCAGGCGGTCACGCAGCCCACATCAGTATGGCTCCCTTCCGTGCAAATCAGCGTCAGTCGCCCCGCGAGCGGTACCAACCTGGGGCTTACTCTGGTGGTCAAGGGTGGCCACAACGGGGAACACCACAATCACCTCGACGTCGGCTCATTCATCGTTGCGTCGAACGGGATCCCTTGTGTGGTGGACGCCGGTCAGCCTACCTACACAGCGCAGACGTTCGGCCCACGCAGATACGAAATCCGTCCGATGCAGAGCCGCTGGCACAACACCC
>JABBNV010000042.1:10669-14094 GCA_019352125.1 Acidobacteriota bacterium
AGAAAAGTACCGCGCCGAAAACGTCCAGCTTGTGCCCGGAGGCAACGGACTCTCGCTGGAACTCGGACACGCCTATGACCTCCCCGAAGGCAGCGCGATCCTGCGCACCGCCGAGCTAAACAAGGACGGCAAAATTACGGTTGCGGACCAGTGGAACCTGACAATGCCAGGTAAGCCCGGGCCCCACGCGATGGAGCTCAATTACCTGCTCTCCGGTACCGCAACACTCGCACCCGGCCGGCTCCACCTTCTGCCCCCAGGGGCTCCGGCTGTTGTCCTCACGTGGGAGCCTGGGCCCCTGGCCGACCTCGAAACGTGGCAGCTTGAGGACCCTCTGCTGGAGCAATCGTGGGGATCCACACTCTCCCGGCTCACCCTGCGGTTCCCCGTCGAGGCGCGGGAACGGCAACAGGGAAAACTCACCATGACCATCAGTGTTGAGGAGGAGTCATGACAGAGGGCGTAGACGAACCGCACGCAGGGCACCTCCGGTTCTCACTTCAGCGCCGCGAACGGCTCATGGACGAGCTGCGTTTGGCAGGGTCCATCTCGGTGCGTGAAATTGCTGCGCGATTCGAGGTCAGTGATCTCACGATTCGCCGCGACATCAACACTCTTGCCCAGCAGGGCCTCGTTACACGCGTGCACGGTGGGGCTACACTCCGCAGCAGCCTCGACCGTAGCCCCACCACCGGGTTCGACCGCCGACGCACTACGAGCAGGTTTACGGTGGGCATGGTTGTTCCGTCACTCGACTATTACTGGCCGCAGGCCATCAACGGCGCCCGCGCCGCCGCCAATCAGGCGCAGACACGCATCGTAGTCAGAGGTTCCTCGTACGACGTCAAAGACAACCGCAAGCAGATTCAAGCACTCGTTGATACCGGCAAGGTTCATGGGCTCATCGTTGCACCGGATATTTCGGGTCAGGACGGGGCCAAGCTCCTCCGCTGGTTGGATGCTCTTCCCATCCCTGTAGTTCTCGCGGAACGCAAGCCCCCCGAGGAGCTAGCCCTCCAGCACCTCGAATCGGTATCGACTGATCACGCCTTTGGTGCTAGCCTCGCCATCCGCCACCTTCATGACGCCGGGCACGAGCGCATCGGGCTCCTTGCCTCACCGGGGAGCCCTACGTCCCAGCACGTAGAAAAAGGCTGGCGCAAAACATTGGCGTTGCTTGATCTGCCTTCCGATACAGCACTGTTCGCGGACGCCGTTGGCTTCAATAGCCGGGACAGGGAACGAGTCATGGACTCTATCCTTGAGCGCTGTGCCCAAACCAAAACAACCGCGCTACTGATCCACTCTGATCCCGAGGCGATGGCCCTCGTTCAGCATTGTGTCGACCGCGACATGGACGTGCCCGGCGACCTGGCCGTCGTCGCCTATGACGATGAAGTAGCGCACCTGGGCCAGCCATCAATCACTGCAGTCCGGCCCCCGAAACAGCATGTGGGGCGGCTGGCCTTGGAACTCTTGGTGGCGCGACTCGAAGAAGGCGCAGCGCGCCCCATCGCGCACGTCTTCGTCAACCCCGCACTCATCGTCCGAAATTCCTCTGTGCCGACGTCCTTGGGCGAAGAAAGGAATGAAGAATTCGTATGACCAACACACTGCTCCTTAGCGGCGGCGGACGCTATAGCGACCCGTGGCACCCCTTTTCGGAAACAAGCCGGGCCCTTGCATCAATTCTGAAAGACGCTGGGCAGATAACCCAAGTCCGTGACGATGTGGACGAAGCCTTGGCTGATCTGGTAGCCACACGGGTATTGCCAGACCTGGTGGTGGTGAATGTGGGGCTTCCCCGCGACGGCCACACCTCGCCATCCTCTGGTGCGCCCAGCCGTGGACTTCAGCGAATCCTGGACTCCCAAATTCCCTTACTGGCAATGCACTCCAGCTCTACGAGCTTTGCCGACTCAGCAGAATGGGAAGACCTGGTGGGCGGAAGATGGATCCGCGGAACCTCCATGCACCCCAGATATGGGCCAGCGTCAGTACGACTGACAGAAGTTTCCCATCCGATAACAGCAGAAAGCCACGACTTCCTCCTGGACGACGAGCGGTACTCATTCCTGAGAGTCTCCCCCAGCGCCGCCGTCCTGGCCGTTCACGAACACGAGGGGCGGGACCACCCCCTCCTGTGGGCCTTTGACCGCCCATCCGGAGGGCGAACCGTCTACGACGCCCTTGGGCATGATGCGTCGTCGTACACTTCGGCTGAACACGTCCGGCTGATCCGACGCTCTATCGCCTGGTTACTGGAAGAGACCGGAAGATAGTCGAAGTGCCGTGACAAGGGCACTCCCGCAGCTCCTGGCCCCGAGCACAGCCAGTGGGAACGCGTGATGGCTGAGTCCTCCGAATCGGTTGAGGCCCGTCGCATGGACGATGTCAAAATCGCCGTTGATCACGAGCCGTTCCATATCTGCCAGAGGTACCAGCCTGACGGGGAGGCTCAGCTGCGACTTGTCATAATGGGCCTGCGGGCGGACCCGGCGCCGACACTGCCCCACCTCACGGCCCTGACATCCCTGGCCACATAGGATCCCTGTATGACACCTAATCGAGGGCTCGCGTTGTTCAGGTCTTGGTTTGCGCTGCTCGGACTCCTGGCCGTACTTTTCCAGCTGACACACCTGCTCCAGAACGTTCCCGGCGCCTCCGCGGGTAACTTCTTCAGCTATTTCACCATCGAATCAAACATCATCGCTTTCATCACTCTAGCGATCGCTGGCCGGTACGCTTGGAAAGGCGAAAGCCCCCGCTGGCTTGAACTCCTGCGCGGAGCTGCGACCATCTATATGACCATCACCGGGATCGTTTACAACCTGCTGCTGAGCAACATCGACGTCAACACTCCAATCCCCTGGATCAACGTCGTGCTGCACTACACCATCCCGACGATCATGGTGATCGACTGGCTTGTTGACCTGCCCAAAACCAGGGTCCCTGTCCGCACCTCGCTGATCTGGCTCACGTTCCCCCTCCTCTACCTGATCTACAGCCTGATCCGCGGTCCCATCGTCGGCTGGTACCCCTACCCGTTCCTGGACCCACGGGTCAGCGGCTACGGAACCGTCGCCGCCATGGCGCTGGCCATCGCGGCAGCAGCCTTCCTCTTCGCCCTCATTGCAGCGTTCTCCACGCACCTTCGCATCGCCCCGACACCTGCGGGAGTCACCTCCGGCGCCAACGCGGCACCCCTTCAATCCGACGCCGGCGCCACCGGCTAAACTCCGGTCGTACGGGAAAGACCTCCTTGCTACGCCAGTACCAAATTCGAGCCAAGGAACGCGACGTGCTCGCCGTGTGCGGGACAGCGGGTGAGGACGCACCCATGGGGGTCTGCCAATTCGAAAATGTCATCCGGACAGCAGTCGGATCCGATGAGAACACCGAGCTAATCCTCCTCATCGATGAGA
>JABBNV010000042.1:14104-15684 GCA_019352125.1 Acidobacteriota bacterium
AGATCCAAGCAGCCGACCCGCCAGGGAGGAGGACGGACTTCAGCGGTCACCCGCAAGGGAAGACTCTCTGCGGATAGGTGCGCAGTCAAGAACCTGGCCATCTCGATGGCATAACCCAGCGAGGCCCTGGTCAGTGGTGAATGCCACAGTGAACTGCCCATCAAATAGCATCGATGGGCGGACCCGAAAATCAACCAGCAAAGGCGCCGTTCACACGTTGCGGGATGTTCAGCGGGTTGTCATCACGTAGGACGGACGGAAGCAGGTGCGTGGGCAGGCCTTGGTAGGCCACCGGGCGCAGGAACCGGCTGATGCTCGCCGTGCCCACCGATGTGTGGGTGGGCGACGTCGTGGCCGGGTACGGTCCGCCGTGCTGCTGCGCGTAAGTGACCGAAACGCCAGTGGGCCACTGGTTCCACAGCACCCGGCCGGCTTTGCGGGCCAGCAGGCGGATTAGCTCCGGTGCGACGACGTCGGACTCTTCGCCCTGGATGGTAGCCGTCAGCTGGCCGTCAATCACCCGCGCAACATCGAGGAGCTCGGCTTCGTTACGATAGGTGGCCACCAACGCGGTGGGACCAAAGCATTCGGTGACAAGGCCTTCGGGATCGGCCAACAGTGCCGCGGCCGTGGTGCCCACCAGGGACGGTGCGGGCGGCGAGTCAAAACTCCCTTCCGTAGAGCCAAGCACCTGCACCGCGGGGTGCTCGAGCAGTTTCTTGAGTACCCCGACGTAGCCGGACTGGATTCGGTCATTGAGCAACAACGTTGCGGCGGGGCGGTCACTGCCGGCCAGGGTTTCGAGCATGCCCGATTCCTCAGGAACCAGCAGAATGCCCGGCTTGGTGCAGAACTGTCCGGCTCCCATGGTGAACGAGCCAAGGAACGCCGCTGCAATTTCCTGACCCCGGGCGGCAGCGGCCGCCTGGGTGACGAACGTCGGGTTGACCGAGCCCAATTCGCCGTAAAACGGGATGGGCTCCGGGCGGGCGACGGCCAGGTCAAACAGAGCCCGACCACCGGGGATGGACCTGGTGAACGCGCCGGCCTTGATGCGAGGGTCCAAGAGCGCACTGCGGCCTGCATCAATTCCGTAGACCAGTTGTAAAAGGCCTGCGGGCGCTCCGGCCGCGTCCAGGGATTCGGTGGCCACCGCTCCGACAAGGGCAGACAGTTCGGGGTGTCCGGGGTGGACCTTCAACACGACCGAACAGCCAGCCGCGAGTGCCGAGCAGGTGTCGCCGCCGGCCACGCTGAACGCGAAGGGGAAGTTGCTGGCTGCGAACACTACCACCGGGCCAAGGGGTTCCAGGACGCGGCGAATGTCGGGGCGGGCGCCCATGGGCCACGCGTCGTCGGCGTGGTCGATACGGGCGTCCAGGTAGCCGCCGTCGTCGAGCATTTCGGCAAAGAGCCGCAGCTGGAACGTGGTCCGCTTAAGCTCCCCGGCCAGCCGGGCCGGCGGCAGGTGGGATTCCTTGACGGCCACCGCAATCAGCCGATCCGCAGCTGCGTCCAGGCCGTCGGCGACGGCCCGTATGCCGGCGGCACGGTCCGCTGCGGAACGCTGAGCCCAAGCG
>JABBNV010000043.1:0-366 GCA_019352125.1 Acidobacteriota bacterium
CGATTTGTTGGTTCAGCTGGCCGGTGGCACTGAGGAGACTACCGGAACGGATGTGGGCACAGTGCCCGCCACCGTCACGGTTGATCTTCCGGCTGGTTACGCTGCGGCTCGCATTGGCATTGCCTTCACCGATGAGCAAATCACGACGGCGCTCACGGACCTGGGGGCCACCGTTACTGCTGGCTCGGATCAGTTCAGCGTGGTTGTTCCCAGCTGGCGAAATGACCTGCAAACGCGTGAAGACCTCACGGAGGAAATCGCCCGCTTGGTGGGCTATGACAAGATTCCTGCCACCCTGCCGGTTGCCCCACCGGGACACGGATACACGCGCGTGCAGCAGCAGCGCCGCCGGTTACTGACCGCACT
>JABBNV010000043.1:376-2173 GCA_019352125.1 Acidobacteriota bacterium
TCCAAAGCCAGCAACGATCTCTTTGGAGTTGCCATCCCTGGAGCCGAACGCCCAGCCATCAAGCTGGCCAATCCGCTCAGCGAGGAGCAGGGATTCCTGCGCACTTCGGTATTGCCCGGCTTGCTGGAAGTTGCCAAGCGTAACCACGGCCGAGGGTTCCGGGATCTGGCGCTCTTTGAGTCCGGGCTGGTGTTTTTGCCGAACAGTGGCCCGCTGGGCACCGCGGAGATTCCGCCGCTTGGCGCCCTCCCTGCCGAGGAAACACTGGACGCTTTGTATGACGGCATCCCAGCCCAGCCGCTGCACATTGCCGCAGTGCTAACTGGAAAGGACTCGCCAGCGGCACCTTCACACGCGCCGCGCACATGGGACTATGCGGATGCGTTGGATGTTGCCCGTGTGGCCGCCGGAGTGCTGGGTGTCGAATTACTTATTACTCAAGGTGCTCACCAGGCCTTCCACCCCGGCCGATGCGCCGAGATTCGGCTCACGGATGAGACTCTGGTGGGCTATGCCGGAGAACTGCACCCCAAGCTGCTGACTGAGCTGGATCTGCCAGCACGTACTGTAGCTGTAGAAATTGATGCGGATGTACTGTTTGACGCTGCTGCGGACGTGATTGTTGCTAAGCCAATTTCCACCTTCCCCGTTGCTACTCAGGATGTTGCGCTGGTGGTTCCCACGGAAGTGCCGGCAGCTGCAGTGTTGGGCGCGCTGCGCGAAGGTGCTGGGGAACTGCTGGAAGACGTTACGCTCTTTGACGAATACTCGGGGACGGGTATCGCAGAGGGGCACAAGTCCTTGGCATTTGGCCTCCGTTTCCGTGCTGGTGAAAGGACGCTGACGGCGGACGAAGCTTCGGCAGCACGCGAGTCTGCTGTAGCTCTGGCCGCCGAGCGCTTCGGAGCCGTTCAGCGCTAGCTCTTAGTTGGTGAAGAGGCGGGTGTTGCGGTCTTCCGCGTCAGCGTAGGACGTTGCAGCACCCGCCAGAGCCGTATTGATGCTCTCTAGCGAGGCTTCCACCTTGAGCTGAGTGGCGTGCCAGTCAGCAATCAGCGCTTGGAAGTTGTTGGCTGCCGACCCGGTCCAGCTGCTTTGGAGCTGGGCTAGATTGTTTTGCATCGCGGTCACCTCGGAGCGAATCTGTTCCACTGATTGCCGCACTACCATGCTCTTAGCCGTGAGATCGTCGCTATCGACGTGAAATAGTGCCATGAGATCCTCCAATGGTTTGTTGAGATTTCAGCCTATTTTCACGGCCGGAGCAGATGCAGCCAAGCGGCCTAGCTATGTGTGCTCAGGGCAGCCGACTGCTGGCTGTGGAGGACAGTTTCACAAACCCCGCGCGCCCGCCAAGCCGCCAGCAGCATCACCAGCAGTCCAGCGCCCGCCAGGCCAGCGCCAGCCCAAATAGGGGAGGTGAAACCCAGCCCAGCGCTGATGGTCAGGCCGCCCAACCACGCGCCCAGGGCATTTCCCACGTTGAAGGCTGCAATATTGGTTCCCGAGGCCAGAGTGGGGGCGTTGTGTGCGTAGTGCATGATCCGCATTTGGAGCCCTGGCACGGTGGCAAAACCGAAGCCAGCCATGAGCACCAGCGACACCACGGTGGCAATCTTGTTTTCGGCAGTGAGCGCGAAAAACCCCAGCACCAGGGTCAACGCCAACAGGCTGGTCACCAGAGTGGCATCAAGACGCCTGTCCGCCGCTTTGCCGCCCAAGAGGTTTCCAGCGAAGAGACCTACCCCAAAGACAACCAGTAGCCACGGCACCATGGTGGAAGCGAATCCTGAGATT
>JABBNV010000043.1:2183-13648 GCA_019352125.1 Acidobacteriota bacterium
AGGTGTATGCAATGTAAGTGAACGCACCGAACATGCCGCCGAACCCCAAAATTGTGACAATGATGGATAGCCATACCTGCGGGTGGCGAAAGGCCGCCAACTCACCGCGTAGCCCGCCCGCGGCAGCAGTCTGACGCTGGTTGGGTACAAGGAAAGCAATGCCGGCCAAGGCAATGACGCCCACACCGGAGATGGCCCAGAAGGTTGCTCGCCAGCCAAAACTCTGCCCGATGAACGTCCCCAACGGCACACCCAGAACGTTCGCAGTGGTGAGGCCAGCGAACATCATGGCAATAGCACCGGCACGCTTACTGGGGGCCACCATGTCCGCTGCAAGCACTGAACCGATGCCAAAGAACGCACCGTGCGTCAGTGCCGCAAGCACCCGCCCCAACAGCATCACAGAGTAGGTCCCGGAGATAGCACTCACCAGATTTCCGATAATGAAGAGCACCATCAGGGCCAGCAGTACTTGTTTGCGCGGCAGCCGAGTGACAGCGGCGGTGAGGAAAATCCCGCCCACGGCAACGGCCAGCGCATACCCAGAGATGAGGAAGCCGGCTGCCGACTCGTTGACGTGGAAGGTAGCGGCCACCTCGGGAAGGAGGCCCATAATGACAAATTCAGTGAGGCCGATACCAAAGCCGCCCACGGCAAGGGCCAGTAATCCAAATGGCATGTTTGCTCCAAAGCTACGAAGAGATGAGGCGCCAAAATGAGGCGCGTTAGCAATAGTTGCACACGCGCTATAAATGCGCAAGCGCATAAACTTCGCTTGTGGGCTATGATGTGTGAATCACAGCAAGAAAGGCTTGGGAATGTCCATCGCAGACGACGCCGTTGAACTTCGCTCGCAAGGGTGGCGGACTTTGGCAACCCTGCACGCCATGATTGAGACAGCTTTGGAAAAGAAACTCCAAGCAGATCACGACTTGTCGGTGGTGGAATACACGGTCCTCGAGGCGCTGTCCCGGCAGGACGATTGGCACATGCGCATGCAGCAGTTGGCCAAGGTGACGGCACTGTCCAACAGTGCGGCTACGCGACTGGTCAATCGCTTGGAGGAACGTGGGCTGCTGGCCAGATACCTGTGTGCGGATGATCGCCGAGGAATTTACACGGAAGTTACGCCCGCTGGTCGCGCGCTATTGAAGCAGGCAATGCCCACGCACGACGACGTCCTCCGCGCCATCATGGATGCCGCCAGCCAGGCGCCAGAGCTGGCACCGCTGGTCGCCGCCCTGAACCACTAGCAACTGAACCACTAGCTCCCGGACTCACCGAGCTCGAAGATATCCTTGGCTTCCGTGTACGTATCCCATTTGTCCAGCGACGCCATGTCCATGGGGGATAGCTTCCATTGCCTTACTGGATCAACCTGCCGGATGGTGAACCGCGTCAGTTGCTCTGCTTTCGAGACGGAGAACCAGAACTTAATGACGTCCATGCCGTCGGCCCCCAGCATCTTTTCCAGAGCGGGAGCCTGCTTGAGGAACTCCGCGTATTGTGCGTTGTGGCAGAACCCCATGACGCGCTCCACTCCAGCTCTGTTGTACCAGGAACTCTCAAACAGCACCATCTCGCCGACCGAGGGTAAGTGCTCCACATACCGCTGGAACTACCACTGTGTGCTCTCCCGATCAGAAGGTTTAACCAGTGCCACTATGCGGGCTCCACGCGGGTTCAAGTGTTCCGTGAAGCGTTTGATAGTCCCGCCCTTGCCTGCTGCATCGCGGCCTTCGAAGAGGATGGCGATGCGACGGCCGGACTCCTTGACCCAGGTCTGCAGCTTCAAGAGCTCGATTTGCAGTAGCCGTTTTTCCAGCTCGTACTGCTCCCGATCCATCCGCTCATCGTAGGGGTAGCCCTCGCGCCACGTGTCGATGGCGTTACCGTCGGGCCCCAACAGCACCGGATCATCGTCGTCACTATCGATGACGGTGTAGTTACCTAGCTGGGTATTCCGATGACTCATGTGGGCAAGGATAGAGTGACTCTGTGAACCGCTCGGCGACTACTGGTGAATGGGATGTGAACGAGTCAGTGCACATTATCCTTCCAACGTCTGCCGGGCCCCTACTGGCGTGGGCAGGTAGGCTCCCCGCAGCCGCAGCGGAGGGTGAGGGCCACGGCGGTTATGGGATCTTGGACCCAGCCGAGCTAGCCCGGGCAAAGGCGTTCACTTCGGAAGAATCCAGAGTCGAATTTGTGGCGGGCCGAGTAGTGCAGCGCCGTGTGGTGGCAGAACTGGCGGGTCGCAAGGCCGCGGAGTTGCGCTGCGCGTATACGTGCAATCAGTGTGGTGCGGATGGGGACGGCGCACATGGGCAGCCCGGATATCTGTTTCGGGGTGAACCTGTGCCGCTTCGGCTGAGCTTTTCTCGGTGCGCTGACTGGTTCTTGTTGGTTATTTCGCAAGGCTCGCACGGGAGTGGGCTTGGTGCGGATCTGGAAAGTGCAGGAAACACCACTTTTGACGCGTTCGACGACGTTGCCCTGACTTCCGCCGAGCGGCAACACGTGGCGTCGCTTCCGCTAGCGCAACGGCCCCGCTGGCGTGCAGAAACGTGGGCTCGCAAGGAGGCCCTGGTGAAAGCAACGGGGGCCGGGCTGCGCCGGGATCCGGCAACCATCGAGGCCTATCCGCACCAGGAGCCTGCAGTCCTGGAGAACATAGCTCCTCACCGCCTGGGGCTACCCGCGGACTTTGCCGTCGGCGTCGCCGCCGTCGTCAATGTTGCTGTTCACGAGCCAGTACTCGGTGCCGCTGGGCGTGCGCGCCACTAGCCCGGCATCCACCAGGTAGCGCCGCAGCAGGGCAAAATTGTCGCTCAGCTGTCCCAGCCGATCATTGAAAGACGGTTCGTCCAGCACCTCACCGACCTGCAACACCTGTCCAGAAATCCACCGTAAAAACTCGTGTCTCTGCGTCTGATTCGCCGGGTAGCGGTCGATCCGTCCGTTGTGCATAAACCGCTCGTTGCCGCGCTGTTGCTCGCCGCCGTCGGGAGTGGCCAATACGCTTCGCAGGTTCGCGGTATCCACTTCAAGGGTGCCGCCGGAGTCGCAAATCAGGGACGCACCGAACAGCGCGCGGCGTGCTTTGCCGCGTTGCGCATCGGTGAGGTTCGTACCCTTGGCGGCAGCTTCCGCAAGCACTATCTCGGCCAACGCTAGCCGGGCATTCTCATTGGCTAGCGCGGCCAGGATCGGGCGCCATTCGTTGCTGGTCATGATGACTCCTAAGGCTGCGTAGGCAGAGCTGTTTCGTAGAGCCACGGGTACAGAAAATCGCCGGTGGAGAATCCGGGGACGTGCCGCCAGTGCGCATCGGCCAGAGCAATAAAGTCCTCGGTGGTTACGGAGCCGTGGCGGAACGTCTGCGTCCAATGCTTCAGCACGGTAAAGAACAGCTCGTCACCCACGGAACCTCGTAGCGCGTGGAGTGCAAGCGCACCCCGCTTGTACACGCGATCATCAAACATGAGCTCCGGACCCGGGGCACCCACGGCAATATTCTGCGCCTTTCGCTTCAACCCGCGGTATGCGGCGGCTGCTCTGTCTCGGGCCGAATCAAGACCGGCAGCCTCGCTCCAGATCCACTCCGCATAGCAGGCGAATCCTTCGTGCAACCAGATGTCCCGCCAGCGCCGCACTGTCAGCGAGTTTCCAAACCACTGGTGGGAGAGCTCGTGGGCAATCAGCCGTTGTGACTCCCAGTCCGTGCCCAAATGGTTGCGTCCAATGATGGACAGGGACTGTGCCTCCAGAGGAATCTCGAGCTCGTCCTCCGTGACCACTACTGTGTAGTCGCCAAAGGGGTAGGGCCCAAAACGGTCCTGAAAAGTTTCCAGCATGTCCTTTTGCCGGGCCAGGCCGACGGCGGTCTCGGACTCGAGTGCCCTGGGCGCAGCTACCAAAATTGGGACGTCGCCCACCTGCGCCCATGGCTGTACGCGGTACCGCCCTATTTGGAGCGTTGCCAAATAGCTGGACATGGGCTCGGCCTGGACATACACCCAAGTTTCGCGGCTGGACTTGGTGGTGTGTGTGGTGAGCTGGCCATTGCAGACCACGGTGTAGTTGGCGTCCGTGCTGACAGTGAACTTGTAGCTGGCCTTCTGGCTGGGATGGTCATTACAGGGGAACCAGGAGGGAGCTCCCGTGGGTTGCCCGGCTACCAGCACCCCATCTTCCAGCTCTTCCCAGCCTACTTCGCCCCACATGCCTCGGATCGGGTGCGGGTTGCCCTCGTAACGCAGGTCCAGTGTGAATCGGTGGCCCTCCGGTAGAGGAGCGCGCAGGGTGAGGACCAGCTTTCCTTGACGTTGCCCATATTTGGCGACTCTGCCGCCGTCGAGCGTTATTTTGCTGACGCGCAGACTCGCCACCAAATCTAACTCCAAGGTGGCGCACTCAACGTCCGCAACCGCAGTAATGACGGCACGCCCCATGAGTTTATTGCTGGCCAAACGCGTATCCAAGGTGAGCTCATAGTGCTCAACGTGATAGCTCGCGCTGCCGCTCAGGGGCGTGTATTCGTCCGGAATGGCGGGGTATGTCATAAGGTGCTGGGTCCGTATCTGCAAGGAGTGGTGGCCTTCGGTTAGGCGCGGTCGGAAAATTCGGGCCCCTTCCAGGGGCTGACGGGATTGCCCATCCAATAGCTGGCGGCTGGAACGGTTTCCCCGCGCATCACCAGAGAGGCCGGGCCCACGGTACCGCCGCGCGCAATGCTGGCCGCGGGCAGGATGACGCCGTGCGGGCCCATCGTGGCGCCATCGGCCAGAGTGACGGTATCGATGGCCATGATGCGATCGTGGAAGAGGTGCGTCTGGACTACACACCCACGGTTTACCGTGGAGCTTTCACCCAGGGTTACCAGGTCCGCTTCTGGCAGCCAGTAGCTCTCGCACCAGGCGCCGCTGCCGATTTTTGCGCCCAACGCCCGGAGCCACCACACCAGCGCGGGAGTCCCACTGGCTGCGCGGGCAAACCACGGTGCGGAGACCATCTCAACAAAGGTGTCCACCACCTCGTTGCGCCAAATAAAGGAGCTCCACAGGGGGTGCTCGCTAGGGCGGATGCGGCCCACCAACAGCCACTTGGCCAGCACGGAGCTACCGGCTGCAACTGCGCCAGCCAGCAGCATCACCACACCACCCAATATGGCAGCGACCCAGTAGGTCACGTGCACCGCAAGGTAATCCAGCGTGCACAGTACTGCAGCAGCCAAAGCTACGGTAAGTATGACGGGGATCAGGCGGCACAGTTCCCACAAGGCGCGGGCAACTTTGAGCCGCGTGGGCGGGTTGAAGGTCCTGCTCAGATCCGAATCCTGCGCCACCCGGCGCAGCCGTACGGGCGGGCTTCCTAGCCAGGACGTCCCTGATTTTGCCTTGGCTGGTGTGGCGGGGAGGACGGCCACCAATGAATTCTTTGGCACAGAGCGGCCAGCAGCCGTCATTCCCGAATTGCCCAGGAATGACCGCTTGCCAACCTTCGCTGGTGCAATGCGAATGTATCCGCCGCCCAGCTCGTAGGAGGCCACCATGGTGTCATCAGCAAGAAACGCGCCATCGCCAACGGTGGTCATTTTGGGGATCAGCAGCACCGTGGACGCTTCCACGTTCTTGCCAATCTTGGCCCCCAGCAGACGGAGCCAAATGGGAGTGAAGAGACTCGCGTAGATCGGAAACAGTAGGTCACGCGCCATGTCCAGCACCCGCTCAGTGGCCCAGACCTGCCAGCCGATGAGGCTGCGGACGCGGAAGAACCCCTCGCGCAGGCCCAATCCGAGCAGCCGAGTGACGCCCAAGATCAGCACAAAGTTGCAGACAAACCACACCAGGGCTGCCACCGGAACAGACCACAGCAGGGGGCCGACGGCGGCAGAAAGGTTGCTGCGTCCCTGGACTGCCAGCGCTACCACTAGCAATCCAACGGCTGCGGATACGAACGGAATCAACGCCAAGACGGAGGAGGCTCCGGCATACAGCCAAAAGAAGACGCTTCGAGCGGTGGTGGGTGCGTCCGGCCAGCTGTGCCGTGCCTTGCCTTTGCGTTCCGCGGGGGATCCTGCGAAGTACTGGCCAGCCTTTACCCGGCCCATCACGGCCGAGCCGGACTCAATATGAGCGCCAGCACCAACGCGGGCACCTGGCATCAGCGTGCTGCGTGCCCCCACCACGGCCTGCTGCCCCACACTGATGGCACCGATGTGTACTGTATCTCCGTCAATCCAGTAGCCGGAGAGATCAACCTCTGGCTCAATGGAACAACCACTGCCCAGTGACAACATCCCGGTGACGGGAGGCACCGAGTGCAGGTCTACGTTGCGGCCAATCTTGGCGCCCAACGCCCGGGCATAGTAGGGCACCCACGGCGCGCTGGCCATGGATACGGCGGCAGCCATGTCAGCAATCTGCTCCGCGAGCCACAGCCGCAAATGGACGCGCCCGGATCGCGGATAACTCCCCGGTTGAAGGCCGCGCAGGAGGAACCTGGCCGAAGCAACAGCAATGCCCATGCGTCCCAGAGGTGAAATGAACACCAACCACGAAGCGAAGACCCACCACCAGGAAACCGCGGGCGCGGCGGTGAAGATATTGAGCATGGCGAAGCTGTTGTTGATGATCAGCAGGTAGGTGAGCCAGCGCATCCCCACCAGAATGTGCAACGGCACACCCATCAGGGTTTGAAACATCTGTGCTTTCCGTTGGGTGCGTTGAACGTCCCGCACCGCAGCCTCGCCCTGTGCCTCCCAACCGCCGGGAGTGCTCTGTTTGGCAAGCTCGATCAAGGCGCCGACGCGTGGGTGAGCGTAGATATCCGCGACAGTAATAGTGGGATACCGTACTCGCAGGGCAGACACTAGTTGGGCCGCCGCCAGGGAACCGCCGCCGGAGGCGAAAAAGTCCGCGTCCAGGCTGGTGGCGTTGCCGCCCAGCACTGAATTCCAGGTTTCCAATACCCATGCCGACGCAGGGTCCAGGTCCAAGGGCGGCGCGTCAGAGTCTGATCCGCTGCCGGGCAGCGGCCACGGCAGGGATTTTCTGTCTACCTTGCCGCTGGTTTTGGTGGGTAGGTCCGTAGCCACAGTGAGCAGCGGAATCAGTGCTGCCGGGAGCGAGGATCCCAGGGCAGTGCGGCAAGCGGGTAAATCAAGTTCGACGCCGGCGCGCGGTACCAGATAGCCCACCAGGATTTGGTTGCCCGCAGCGGTGGTGTGCACAGCTGCTGCGGCACCCGCCACGTTCTTCAAGCTCTGCAAAGCAGCGTCCACTTCGCCCAGTTCAATCCGGCGGCCGCCCAGCTTGACCTGCTCGTCCGCCCTGCCCATAAA
Organism: Acidobacteriota bacterium; assembly: GCA_019352125.1. Lineage (GTDB taxonomy): Bacteria > Actinomycetota > Actinomycetes > Actinomycetales > Micrococcaceae > JABBNV01. Next base: position 9,529 of record JABBNV010000043.1, read on the forward strand.
GATGAGTCCGTCAGCTTCGTAGCGCACCAAGTCGCCACTGCGGTAGGCGCGGGACCAGCCCAGAGACTCCATTGGCGCATATTTCTCAGCGTCCTTGGCGGGATCCAGATACCGTGCCAGGCCCACGCCACCAATGATCAGCTGGCCCACCTCGCCCTCGGCCACGGGAATGTCGTGGTCGTTGACTATGGCCAAATCCCAACCGTCCAGCGGCAAACCGATGCGCACTGGTCCCACCCCTGTGAGTGGTGCGGCGCAGGCAACGACCGTGGCTTCAGTGGGGCCGTAGGTATTCCATACCTCACGGTCCTCTATGGCCAATCTGGCCGCAAGCTCGGGCGGGCATGCCTCGCCGCCAAAGATCAACAGGCGTACAGCTTCCAATGCCTCTGCTGGCCACAGCGCAGCCAAGGTGGGAACGGTGGACACGACGGTTATGCCATGCGATATGAGCCAGGGTCCCAAATCCATCCCGGTACGGACCAGGGATCGCGGAGCCGGAACCAGGGCGGCACCGTGGCCGAACGCCAGCCACATCTCCTCGCACGATGCGTCAAAGGCAACTGAGAGCCCTGCCAGGACACGGTCCGAGGTGTTGATAGGGGCATCGGCAAGGAAAATCCGTGCCTCGGCATCGACAAATGCTGCGGCGGAACGGTGCGTCACAGCTACGCCCTTCGGCGTTCCCGTGGAGCCGGATGTGAAAATCACCCAACAGTCATCATCCGGTGTGGGCATCCGCGGCGTGGGGAAAGGCTTGGGTCGCTTCTTGTCTGCAATGATTTTCCCGCCACCGTGCAGGATCCCGGCAACCTTGGCCTCCGCGAACACCAGCTTGGCACGCTCGTCAGGGTCATCTGCGTCAACCGGAACGTACGCTGCACCAATCAACATAATGGCCAAGATGCAGATATACAGCTCGGCAGTTCCGGACGGTATCCGTACGCCCACCGTGTCCCCAGCACCAAGACCAGCGAGGTGAAGTTCGCGTCCCCTGGCTCGTACAGCCGCCAATAGATCCGCGTAGCTGAGAGCTTTCCGGCCATCATCCAATGCGGTAGCGTCCGGATGCTGGGTGGCAGTGTCCGTCAGGATATCGATCAGGGTTCGTTCTGGAGGTGTTGACGACGTACCGGGCAGCTGCGGTTGATAAACGAGCGTGGCAGGAAGGGGTTTTTCAGTCACGATGCCTAGTCTTCTTCTCAGAGGTAAACAAACGGTGTTAGCAGGCTACGGAACTAGTAGAACTTTACCTGTCGTACCGCGCCCCTCCAGGTCCCGATGGGCAGCTGAGGCATCGGCAAGTGCATACTTCTGGCCGATTCTCACCGTGAGTTTTCCAGCGGCGACTGCGGAAAATAGCTCCTCGGAGCGCCACCGGCGTTCTTGGGCGTTGCGCAGAAAATGCACCATGGTGGGGCGTGTCAGGCTGATGCTTCCGCCCTTGTTCAGCTGTTGCACGTCCACGGGCGGGACTGGCCCGGAGGCTGCACCGAAAACTACCAGTGTTCCTCGAATTCGCACCGATGCTAGAGAACCTTCGAACGTGTCCTTCCCGACGCCGTCGTACACCACGTCCACGCCGATGCCATCAGTGAGCTCCCGCACCTTTTCCGCAAAACCCTCATAGCGCAGGACCTCGTCGGCACCGGCTGCACGCGCAAGCACTTCCTTGGCATCAGAAGAAACGGTGGTGATTACCCTGGCTCCGCGCTGCTTGAGCAGTTGGATGAGCAGCAGACCAACGCCTCCGGCCCCCGCGTGTGTCAGCACCGTCTGGCCTGGTTCCACCCGGTAGGAGGAGTTGATCAGGTAGTGCGCAGTAATTCCTTGCAGTGGCAGGGCTGCGGCGGTCTCAAGGTCAACACCCTCCGGTACTGGAAGTGCCCGCTCCGCATCCACGAGTGCGTACTCTGCGTAGCCAGCAAGACCCTCAGCAGTAGCAACGTGCTGGCCCACTGAAAAGTCAGCGACGCCGTCGCCCACTGCGTCTATGGTGCCCGCGAATTCTGTGCCCGGGGTAAAGGGATAGTTGACCTGATACGCCCCGGAGCGTTGGTACGTGTCGATAAAATTCACGCCCGCTGCTGCAACTTTGACGCGCAGCTGACCGGGCCCGGGCTCAGGCAGCGGCACCTCCTGCAGCTCCAAAACCTCGGGGCCACCACTGTACTGGGCAACAATTGCGTGTGACATGAGTCCTCCTATAGAGCCGCCGGTGCAGTGACCGACCGCTGTGGCTGAGCGTCTTCCCCATCACTGGGCGGGGGAATGTACCTGTGCTGACTTCATCGTAGCGAGACCGCAGGCGGGGTGGGGCCGGAGCGTCATAGAAGTCTTCCAGAAACCAGCCGACTCGATTCATGTATAAATATCAGCTCGACTGTATATTTTTGCTTTTCGTTGTATAGTGGCGTTATGACTGTTTCTGTGGCTGTTTCCGGTGCCAGTGGCTATGCCGGCGGCGAATTACTGCGGCTCCTAGCCTCCCACCCAAACGTGCAAATCGGTGCGATTACCGCACACAGCAATGCTGGAACTCGTTTGGGGGCTCTGCAACCGCACTTGCATTCCCTGGCGGAGCGAATTCTCGAGGAAACCAGCGTAGAAAACCTTTCCGGCCATGACGTGGTGTTCCTGGCCCTGCCGCACGGTGCTTCGGCGGATATTGCCAAGGCGCTCCCGCCGGAAACGCTGGTGATTGACGCCGGCGCGGATCACCGGTTGGAAGACCCCGCAGCCTGGGAAAAGTTCTACGGATCCCCGCACGCGGGCACGTGGCCCTATGGCTTGCCCGAGCTACCCGGTGGCCGCGAACAACTGCGGAACTCCAAGCGGATTGCGGTTCCAGGTTGTTACCCGACCAGCTCATTGTTGGCGTTGATGCCGGGCTTTGCCGCCGGAATTCTGGCACACGATGACGTGGTGATTGTTGCGGCCTCCGGTACCTCGGGCGCCGGTAAATCAGTTAAACCGCATTTGCTGGGCTCCGAAGTCATGGGCTCCATGAGTCCCTACGGAGTGGGCGGGGGACACCGCCATACCCCGGAGATCGAACAGGGCCTGAGTAGTGTGGCCGGGCAGCCAGTTCAGGTTTCATTCACCCCAACGCTGGCGCCGATGAGCCGCGGCATCCTTGCCACAGCAACCGCTAAATTGTCTGAATCCGTGCGGGACTCGGCTACCGGTGCCACGATCCGGCAAGTATGGCTGGACCGTTATGAGGATGAACCATTTGTTCATGTGTTGCCGGAGGGTCAATGGCCCTCCACCAAGTCAGTAGTGGGATCCAACCACGTTGCCCTGCAGCTTGCCTATGATGCACATGCCGGGCGCGTGATTGTCTCCTGCGCCATTGACAACCTCACCAAGGGCACCGCGGGCGGCGCCATTCAATCGATGAACATTGCGCTGGGCCTTGACGAAGAGGCCGGGCTGAACTTCCAAGGAGTTGCTCCATGAGTATTACCACCCCAGCAGGGTTCCGCGCGGCTGGCGTTACGGCCGGGCTGAAGGCCAGCGGTAAGCCGGACGTGGCCCTAGTTGTCAACGATGGCCCGCTGAAAAATGCTGCCGCCGTGTATACCTCCAACCGCGTTGCAGCCGCGCCCGTGCACTGGAGCAAGCAGGTCACATCTGATGGTCGGGTTGACGCGGTGATTCTCAATTCCGGCGGCGCCAACGCATGCACCGGGCCCGAGGGTTTTCAAAACACGCACGCTACGGCCGAAAAGGTTGCCGCGCTGCTACATCTTTCTGCGACGGACATTGCAGTCTGCTCCACGGGTTTGATTGGTGAGCAACTGCCCATGGACAAGTTGCTTCCGGGCGTCGAGGCAGCAGTCAAGACCCTGTCCGACGACGGCGGCGCTGCCGCAGCTACCGCCATCATGACGACGGACACCGTCTCCAAGGAAGCCGTCTTTCATGGCACCAGCGCCAATGGTGGTGAGTACACCATCGGTGGCATGGCCAAGGGAGCGGGGATGTTGGCCCCGGGGCTGGCCACCATGCTGGTGGTGCTGACCACTGATGCGGAGATGGAATCCGATGGTCTGGATGCTGCACTCAAGGATGCCGTACGGGTGTCTTTCAACCGTGCGGATTCAGATGGTTGTAT
>JABBNV010000043.1:13658-14020 GCA_019352125.1 Acidobacteriota bacterium
CGTTGATTGGAGACGCTGAGGGCGCCAGCCACGACATTGCTATCCGCACGGTTAATGCAGCCAGCGAAGAAGATGCCGAAGTGGTAGGCAGGGCAGTGGCGCGTTCTAACCTGTTCAAGGCAGCCATCTTCGGTAAGGACCCCAACTGGGGCCGAGTGCTCTCCGCGGTGGGAACCACTGATGCGGTCTTTGAAGCGGATGCGTTGAACGTATCCATCAACGGGGTGCAAATCTGCCGCAACGGCGGCATCGGAGATTCACGCGATTTGGTGGATCTGGAACCGCGTGAGGTGGTGGTGGAGATCGATCTGAAAGCCGGAAGCGCCTCCGCCACTATTTGGACCAATGACCTCACACACGAC
>JABBNV010000043.1:14030-15396 GCA_019352125.1 Acidobacteriota bacterium
GTTCACGAAAACAGCGCCTACTCCTCCTGACCGATGGTCGAGCCTGTCGAGACCCGAGAATATTGAAGGGACACCCCATGAACACCGTCGCAGCAGCCCAAGATAAGGCTGCCACGCTGATTGAAGCGCTCCCCTGGATTCAGCGCTTCGCTGGCACCGTCGTCGTGGTTAAATATGGCGGCAACGCGATGATCAATGATGACCTGCGCAAAGCGTTCGCGGAGGACATGGTGTTTCTGCACCACGTGGGGATCAAGCCAGTGGTGGTACATGGGGGAGGCCCACAGATCAACGCCATGTTGGCTCGCTTGGGTATTGAATCAGAATTTCGGGGCGGCCTCCGTGTCACCACACCGGAGGCCATGGACGTGGTGCGCATGGTGCTCACCGGCCAGGTGGGCCGCGAACTGGTGGGGCTGATTAACTCGCACGGACCCTATGCCGTGGGGCTCTCGGGCGAAGACGGTGCCCTGCTTCAGGCGCGCCGGACGGACACAGTGGTGGACGGTGTTGAGGTCGATCTGGGCCAAGTGGGCGAGGTGGTGGGGGTCAACCCCGGGTCCATCCTTGACCTCCTGGACGCGGGCCGTATTCCCGTGATCTCCACGGTGGCTCCAGAGATTGATGATGCCAATTCCGTGCTGAACGTGAATGCGGATACTGCTGCCGCCGCGCTCGCCGTCTCCTTGCAGGCTTCACGCTTGGTGATTTTGACGGATGTAGAGGGGTTGTATCGCAACTGGCCGGACAAGTCCTCCCTCATATCGTCGATCCAGGCTTCCGAGTTGCGGGCACTGTTGCCCAGCCTCGAATCAGGGATGATCCCCAAAATGGCTGCCTGTTTGAGCGCCGTTGACGGGGGAGTTCAACGCGCAGCCGTGGTGGATGGTCGCAGCGCGCACTCAATGCTGTTGGAAATTTTTACTACTGCCGGAAATGGGACGCAAGTTGTTCCGGATGAGGATGAAGCATGAGCACGCACGGTATTGACGAGACACCCTTAGAAGCCGTGATGGCGGAAACGGGCAACGCCTTGGCTTCGTCCACCGGGCAGCAGTGGCTGGAGCGCTATCAGCACGCTCTGCTGGGAGTCTTTGGAACACCGCAGCGAGTACTGGTGCGCGGTGCCGGGGCCGTGGTGTGGGACGCCGATGGCCGCGAATATCTTGACCTGTTGGGTGGTATCGCTGTCAACGCGCTGGGGCACGCGCACCCGTTCGTGACATCCGTTATCTCTAGTCAGCTGTCCACTTTGGGACACGTTTCCAACTTTTTCACCAGCCCCACACAGATTGGCCTGGCCGAGAAACTCCTGGAGCTCACCGCCGCGCCCAGCGGATCCGCTGTGTTCTTCGCCAATTCCGGT
>JABBNV010000044.1 GCA_019352125.1 Acidobacteriota bacterium
CTTCCGATCTGAACCACTGCTGCCGGCGCACTCTGCCAAACAGCAGGGATGGCCGTACCGGGGGCAGCAGCTGAGGGTGTGACCGTGGCCGTAGCTGCCGCCGAACTGGCGGTCGAGCTAGCCGCGGGCGAGCCTGTAGCTGTAGAACTGGCGGGTGATGAGCTTGAGGGCGCCCCGGCCCCTGTCGGAGCGTGGCCATTTTCCAGCGTATAGGCCAGGGCCAAGCCGGATCCCAGTACCGCTACGGCAGCTGTCACGGCCGCCCATCTGCGCCAACTGTGCCGCGGCATACCCACTCCTAGTTCGGCGGCCGCTCCCTGCTGGGGGCGCGTTGACCACCATCACTATTAGGGGGCGCCAAGCTGTGTAAATTCTGTGAGACTGATGGACGTTTCCAGCAAAGTGCCTATACCTTTACTTAGAGTCGGCAGCCTGTTTCTCTGTCACAGCCGCCGTGGTTTCGCCATGGCTCTTCGTACGCTTGGCCAGTACAGCAACTAGCACGGCAATAATGATGGCTAGTGCCAGGCTGACCGGCCCTGGGCCCCAGTCCAGTCCCCCGCGCTCCGGCGAAACTGCTATCCAATCCGCAAACGAGGCTCCCACAGGACGCGTCACTATGTAGGCAAACCAAAAGGCCGGAATAGCCGGCAGGCGGAACTTCCAGTAAGCCAGCGCTGGGATGGTAATGACCACGGCAAACATGATTCCCGAGCCAAGGTACCCCAACCCAAAGGTAGTAGCGGTGAGATCTCCGGCAGCAGTTCCCAGCGCAAAGGTAGTGAGCACAGTCAGCCAGTAAAATACTTCGCGTCTCCGCGAGGTGATGTTATGGATGGACAGGGTGCCCTCCACTCGGTACCAGATGACAAAAATGGCGGCCAGCACCACCATGAACACCACAGTGGATACCAGATAGGGGATCCCCAGAGCTATATGTGCCACATCCGCGGCCATGGTGCCAAACACGCTGACCATCACCACGGCAAGCCAATAGGCCCAAGCCACATATTGCTCTTGCCTCAACGTGAGAAGTATCGCTATGGCAAAGCACACAGCACCAATGACGACGCCAATGACTGGATCTATTGTGTGAACCAAGTAGTCACTGGTGGTCTCTCCCATACCCGTGGTGAGAACCTTAATGATCCAGAAAGTCACGGTGACGGCGGGAACCTTGGAAGCTACAATGCGCGCGTCCAAAAGAGTGCTAAGCGGGGAAATAGGCATGCTCAATTATCCCCGGAGTTTCCTGACTGTTTCCTGATAGGGCTCAGACCTGGACGGTTAGGAAATAGCCCACTCACCGAATCGGCCCCAGATCACCATGAGCAACGGCACCAAGAACACGATGTTGTACGCTGCGCCACTCTTTTCGCCCCGGCGTAGGTGGACTCGCACAGCAAGGACCATCACCACGGCCAGCGCCACTGCGGCCATGGGCGTGAGGATAGGCAGGATGTGAGTCAGGGCTGGCAGCACCAGGCCAATGGCCCCCAGGATTTCCGCAATGCCAATAAACCGGACTGTACCTACGGAGTAGTCGTCAACCCACCGGAGTTTGGGTCGCAGCCTATCAATGGGCAGCGTGGTCTTGAAGATTCCCGCCAGCAAGAACATGATGGCCAGGAAAAACTGCAGAATCCAGAGGAAGACATTCATGCAAACTCACTTAGGTCGAGGGGCAGCTTACCGGTTCTTGAATTCTGAGGCGCGCTTCTCCACAAAGGCAGCCATTCCTTCTTTTTGGTCTTCGGTGGCAAAACACGAATAGATGAACCGACGCTCCGTCAGCACACCCTGACTCAGTGTCGTCTCAAAGGCGATGTTTACTGCCTCCTTGGCAATCATGGCCACCGGCTTGGACATCCCCGCGATTACCGCAGCCGTCGTCACAGCCTCTTCAAGGAGCGACTCTACGGGAACAACTCGCGCCACTAGCCCGCATCGCTCTGCCTCCGCCGCGTCCATGAAGCGGCCGGTGAGGATCATGTCCATGGCCTTGGCCTTGCCAATGGCTCGGGTAAGCCGTTGTGAACCGCCCATTCCGGGGATGACCCCCAGTTTGATTTCGGGCTGGCCGAATTTGGCGTTCTCCGCCGCAATGATGAAATCAGCAATCATGGCCAATTCGCAGCCGCCGCCCAGGGCGTGCCCCGCAACCGCGGCAATCATCGGCGTGCGAACGCGAGCAAGCTCGTCCCAGGCAGAAAACCAGTTGGTCAGGTACATATCCACGGAGGATTTCTCCGCCATTTCCTTGATATCTGCACCAGCGGCAAAGGATTTTCCTGCTCCGGTAATCACCATGGCACCCACCGAATCATCCTGGTCAAAGGCCCTGGCGGCGGCCAGCACCTCACGCCCCAACGCATCGCTGAGCGCGTTCAGCGCTTGTGGCCGATTGAGGGTAATAATTCCCACGCGATCCCGCTGCTCGGTCAGGATGTACTCAAAGTTACTCACGCCGCTCCTTGTGTTGTTGCCAGCCCCAGCTCGCGTTCACCGAGAGACTCAAAATTTGCGTCAACCGACGCTTCGGTCACTTCGGCCAGAGTCGCGGGGTTCCATTGCGGATTTCTATCTTTGTCAATCAGCTGTGCCCGAATCCCCTCGGCCAAGTCCGGCCAGGTGAGTCCGCGAAGTGATACCCGAAACTCTTGATCCAAGACCGCTTCGAGGGAAGGCAGGACGGCGGCCCGGCGCAGAGCTGCCAACGTCACCTTCAATGCCGTCGGTGACTTGCGCGAAATAGTAGCCGCAGCCTTGGCAGCCTGCTCGTTACCGCCGAGGGCCTCCTGCTCAAGATTGTTCAGAATCTCTTCCACCCTAGATGCGTCGTAACAGCGCTGGATCCAGTCCTGTTCTGCCAGCACCGGCGCTGGCGGCGGCGTCTGCGAATAGCGCCGCAGAACTTCTTCTGCGCGATCGTGTTCCAGGGCAGCAGTGAGTTCAGGCAGGTCTCCGCTATCCACAAAATAGTCAGCCAGACCCAAGGCAATGGCATCTGCACCGGAGACCGATCCCGCGGTGAGTGCCAGATGCGTGCCAAGCTCACCCGGCGCACGCGAGAGTAAGAACGTGCCACCTACGTCTGGGACGAACCCGATGCCAGTTTCCGGCATCCCAATTTTTGAGCGCTCGGTGACCACGCGAAAGTTAGCATGTGCCGAAACCCCTACTCCCCCGCCTAACACCACTCCATCCATGATGGCGACATACGGTTTGGGATAGTGCTTGATGGCCGCGTTGAGAATGTACTCGTCGCGCCAAAATGCCGCGCTCTCCTCGCCGCCTTCGCGGGCATCATGGTAGATGGTGACGATGTCCCCGCCCGCGCACAATCCGCGCTCACCGGCACCGGAGAGCAACACCGTGGCAACGCCATCGTCGTGCTCCCACTGCGTCAACGCACGCTGCAGAATCTGCACCATGGCATGGTTGAGAGCATTCATGGCCGCTGGGCGGTTGAGCGTCAGCAACCCCAACTGGCCACGGCGCTCCTGAAGTACCTCATCCGCGCTCATGAGGCGGCCAGCCTTCAATGATGAGACGCATAATCTCGTTGGTTCCTTCAAGAATCTGGTGCACACGCAGGTCCCGCATGATCTTCTCCAGCCCATAATCTGCCAAGTACCCGTAGCCACCGTGCAGCTGGATCGCCTCGTTCGCTACGTTGAAGCCAGCGTCCGTGGCCACTCGCTTGGCCATAGCGCACAGCTTCACCGCATCCGGCTTTCCTCGATCCAGCGAGTCTGCGGCGCGCCACAACATGGTCCGCGCCGTTTCCAGCTCCGTTTCCATATCCGCCAGGCGGAACAGAAGGGCTTGTTGGTTGATCAGCGGGGTACCAAAGGCCTCGCGTTCCTTGAGATGAGTCACCGTTTTTTCGAACGCCGCCTGGCCACCACCCAGGGAGCAGGCACCCATGTTGACACGGCCACCGTTGAGACCCTTCATGGCGATGCCAAACCCGCTGCCCTCTTCGCCCAAGCGATTGCTCACCGGGACGCGAACATCGTCAAACATCACCTGTCGGGTGGGCTGTGCGTTCCAGCCCATCTTCTTCTCATTGGCACCAAAACTGAGCCCGGGAACCCCCTCCGGAACCACGATGGCGGTGATGCCTTTGCTTCCGGTATCCGCCGTTCGGGCCATCACTATGTAGAGGCCCGAGGCGCCGGCGCCGGAGATGAAGGACTTGGTGCCATTGAGCACGTACTCATCCCCGTCACGCACTGCCTTGGTGGCCAACGCCGCTGCGTCCGACCCGGCACCGGGTTCGGTCAGGCAGTAGCTGCCCAGCGTTTCCATCGAAGCCAGAGAAGGGACCCACGCTGCACGTTGCTCATCGTTACCGAATGAATCGATCATCCAAACCACCATGTTGTGAATGGAGATATAGGCGGCAATGGTGGGGTCCGCCTTGGCCAATTGTTCAAAGATGAGTACCGCATCCGTCCGGCTCATTCCGGATCCACCATGCTCCTCAGCAGCGTAAATGCCGCCCATCCCCAGCTCCCCGGCAGCCCGCAGAACATCTAGGGGAAAATGCTTGGTTTCGTCCCATTCCGCAGAGTGTGGCGCCAACTCCTCGGCAGCAAATTGCGCCACCATGTCAACAATGGCTTGCTGATCGTCGGAAAGATCAAACATGGTGCTGTCCTTTCGTTACTTGCTGACCTTCCCCATCAGGGAAGCAATGGGGCGCAGGAACAGTGGCCGCGAAAGCACCGCCGCACCAGCCGTGACCACCAGCGAGATGGCAAAGATAATGAAGCCCCACCAATTCACCACGTCACTGCCGCCATACATGTGGTTCAGGTTACGTAAGGCGCCGGTGGCCAGCACCAGCGTCACGTGCACAATGATGAACAGGACAAAGTACAGCATCACGGGGAAATGGATGGCCCGGGCCAGCTCTACCGGGTAGATCTTGTTGAGCTTGGTCGCATTCTTGGGCCACGCACCGGACATCCGCACCCCAGTAATGAACGCCAAGGGTGCGGCAATAAATACGGTCACAAAATACGCCAGCAGCTGCAACGCGTTGTAGTTGACCCAACCGTCCTCGGTGGGCCAGTTCAGCGACGCGTATTGCAAGGCGGCGGAGAGCGCGTTGGGGATCACGTCCCAACTGGTGGGAACAATGCGCACCCACTGCCCCGTGCAAAAAATGACGATGGCAAAAATCACGCCGTTGAGCATCCACAGCGCATCCATCGTCAGGTGAAACCACAAATCCAGGCTGATTTTGGTGGGAGAACCCTTGGTCTTGATCAGGCCCTTGTTATTCCGGATCCAGTGCGCGGCGGGCCGGGTCACGGTCCGCACCTGCCAGCCGGAGCGAATAATCAGCACCATGAAGAAGAAGTTCAGGAAGTGCTGCCAGCCTAGCCAAGCTGGCAGCCCAACGGGTGCCCAGCTGGGCAGCTCGGACTGACCGGGGAATTGCTTGAGAAAATCCTGACCGCCGCTGGTGGCACTCATCCATCGGGCCAAGAGCACCACCACAACCAGTGCCACCAATACGGTGGGGATCACCCAGGCCAGACGTTTCTTCACGCTGACCGGGGCTGAACTTTTACGACTGCTGGACATGCGTGAAAACCTGTCTTCGAAAGGGCCAAGGTGTAGGTGTCAGGGTTAGTTGGCGCGTGCGTTGATGGCGTCGATTAGCTGGGGAACAATCTTGAATACGTCCCCCACGATGCCAAAGTCTGCCACATCAAAAATGGGCGCGTCGCCATCTTTGTTGATGGCCACAATGGTCTTCGCAGTTTGCATACCTGCCCGGTGCTGAATGGCTCCGGAGATGCCCAGCGCAATGTACAGCTGAGGGGAAACGGAAACGCCCGTTTGCCCCACCTGGTAGCTGTGCGGAACATAGCCGGCATCAACCGCCGCGCGGGAGGCACCCACTGCTGCCTTGAGCGTGTCTGCCAGCTGTTCCACCAGGGCAAAGTTTTCCTTGGAGCCCAGGCCTCGGCCACCGGATACAACCGTGGAGGCACCTCGCAGCTCCGGGCGGCCGGAGGTGGCGGGAGCGTCATGATGAGCCTCAATGGCCGCAGCTGAACCGGCGGGTGTGGCAAGCTCGCTCACGGTCACTTCTGCCGTTGCAGCGGGTGCCGTATCCTCAATGGCACCCGGGCGAACAGTCACTAACGCCAGGCCACCTTCCACAGTCGATTCGGTGTTGTAAGCGCCGCCGAAGACGGAATGCGTGGCCACCACCGAGTCACCGGAGGAGGCAACGTCCACAACATCAACCAATAACGCGCCGCCCGTCCGGACAGCTAGCCGGGCAAGCGCCTCGCGACTTTCTGCGGAGTTCGTGGCCAACACGGCGCTGGGGCTCAACGCCGCAACCGCAGAGCTCAGACCCTCAACGTCGGGGGTTGAAACCAGCGAACCAACGGAATCCCCCACAGCGTTGAATATGGCAGTGGCACCCCAATCTCCGAGCTGCTGAACATCGTCGTGCTGCAACGGCGCAGCAGAGACGACGACGGCGACGGGGGTGCCCAATTTGGCGGCCGCAGCCAACAGGCCACGACCGGTGCTGGACAACGCCCCACCGTGGGAATGTTCAATGAAGGCAAGTACATTCGTCATATCGAGATTCCTTCCTTAGATCAGTCGGTTGCTGGCGAGGAACTCAACCAACGCCGTAGCGGAAGTCCCATCGTCGGTCAGTTTAACGCCGGCCGCGCGTGCTGGCCGCTCGGTGGTGTTCACCATGGTGGTTCGCCCGCTGGGCGCGGGGACGTCCAAGTCTGCCAGAGTCAGCACAGTAATCTTCTTCTTCTTGGCGGAGAGGATGCCCTTGAAGTTCGGGAAGCGTGCCTCATCAAAGCTTTCCGTAACTGTCAACAGCGCGGGAAGTGGCGCTGAAATGCTCTGCGTACCGGCGGAGACCTGCCGTTCCGCCCGCACACCGTCAGCGCTAAGTTCGGCTGACACCAAGTTGCCCAACAGGGGAAGCGACAGGTGTTCTGCAATCATGGCCGGAACCACGCCTCCGCGACCATCCGTGGCTTCATTGCCAGCAATCACCACGTCAAAGCCAACATTCTTCAACGCTGCTGCCAGTACCGCGGCCGTCCGGGCCGCGTCGGCCCCGGCCAGGCCGTCATCCACCACATGAACGCCAGCATCGGCACCGATTGACAGTGCCTTGCGCACGGACGTACTGGCCGAATCCGGCCCCATGCTCAGAACAACGACCTCGGTCGACTTGTCAGCATCCTTGCTGCGGAGCGCCAGTTCCAAGGCGCGCTCGTTAATCTCGTCGATCACCAGATCACTGGCGTCGCGATCCTGCAGGCCGGTGTCAAGGTCCAATTTACGCTCGTCCGCTGTATCCGGAACTTGCTTGAGCAAAACCACAATCTTCATGTGTCTAACTCCTAGAGTGGATTAATCATGCGTCTACACTTGAGGGTACTAGGAAGTCCAAGTAGTTACTAGGAACTCCGACTAATTTATTCGCGAGTATATTTTCGGGGAAGGGAAGAGAGCGACATGCCAATCCCCCTGCCGATGGATCCGATCGCCGAAGCGAAGCGCCATTGGATCAATCACGGTTGGAGCGAAGCGGCCAATGGAATGGCCGCTATTACCTCCATTATGCGCGCGCAACAGATCTTTCTGGCGCGCGTTGATGCGGCTTTGAAACAGCATGGCCTCACCTTTGCCCGCTTTGAGCTGTTGCGTCTTTTGGCGTTCACGCGCGACGGCGCTCTGCCGATGGCCAGCGCCAGCGCCCGCCTTCAAGTTCACCCCACGTCCGTCACCAATACCGTTGATCGCTTGGAGCGTGATGCCTTGGTGCGCAGGCAGGCACACCCGACGGACGGGCGCGCCACGCTGGTGGTCATCACGGATCAAGGGCGCAAGATCACCGAGGATGCGACACAGTCCCTCAATCATGACGTGTTCACTGCTCTGGAGATACCGGCCGATGCCCTGGATAGTCTGATTCAGACGCTCACCACCTTTCGATTGGCTGCTGGCGACTATGTGGAGGGGCGCCGCTAGTTTCGAATTCCAAGGTCTGGAACTATTGCTCCAGCCTGTCCAGACCCCGCGTTCTTAACGAAGGCCAAGTGGCTGGCGGTTTCGGCCAGCGCCAGACGCAGCGTCAGTCCGCGAAGCGTCGCAAAGCCACGTGACCAGCTCAGCTCCTGAGCCACCTCCCACACAGTGCCTGGCTGATCCCGAGCCAGAACGGCCTCCACCTCGTTGGTGCGTTGCTGTGTGTGTTCCTTCAGTTCAGCAACTCGTGTGCTCATCCCAGTGAAACGGTACTCATGAGCCGGCAAAACCTCGATGCTTTCGCCTAGATCCACTGCGTCCAGTGACGCATGGTAGCTGGCCACCGGGTTCACCAGCCCGCCATCTTCCAGCGCCAAGTGCGGCGTGATTCGCGGCAGCACGTGGTCCCCCGTGAAGAGCAGCTGGCGTTCCTCATCGACGAGGCAAACATGCCCGGGTGTATGGCCCGGGGTACTGATCACTCGAAGGGTGAGCCCCCTTACTGGCAATAGCTCCCTGTCCTTCAGCGCAAGGGTGGGTTGAGCCAGCGAGCGGACGTGGTCCCACGCTCGAGCGTCAAAGACCACCTCGCCCAGCCGATCCTCGGGGACTCCCCAGCTGATGTAACGGTCCCGGTCCCGCAGAAGATAATCGTCCGCTGCGCCTAGGGTGCTCGGTGGCAGCTGTTCTGCCTGCCCCATAGCCACCCAGGCACCGGACGCATCGCGCAGTCTGGCGGCCAATCCTAAATGGTCCGGGTGATAGTGGCTAATCACTATGCCGGTGAGGTCACTGACGTCAAAATGAGCTGCGGCGAACCCTTCAGCAAGGTCCGCCCAGCCCTGGTCCGAGTCCCAGCCCGGATCCAAGAGCATAGCCTCGCCGTCCCCGATCAGCAGATAAGCCAGGGTGTAGCGCATGGGGTTGTGCGGGAACGTCACAGGGATCGAAAAAACCCCGGACCGCACCTCCTCGACGGCGGGAAGTACCTTGTTGGCCCAGGCTGCATGCTGGTCGAGTCCGGTAATGCTGATCACTGGGGATCCCCTTGCTGATGGCTCGTTTGCTGGTCTTTTTCCGCAGCCGCGCCGGAGCGAGAGAACCTGGGTGCCGGTGCTGCGATAATTCTGTTGTCCGCCCCCGAGAGCGTCCCCCGCGCCCGCACATGGGTGTGCTGCGCCGCCTCGGCGAAGGTCCGAACCCGATCCAGATAGCTGGTGGCCGGAGCGTTGGGGGTGGACTGCAGGGATCGATGCAAACCTTGGGTCAGGTACATGTGAGTCTCCTAGTGCTGTGAGCGTCGTTGATACAGCGGTGCTATTTGCCGGTATACAGCGGTCGGCGGCGCTGTGCAAAGGCAGCTAGTGCCTCCTGTAGATCCTCACTGGGCAAGAATGCGGCGTTCCACGCCGAAACGTGCCGCAGTCCGCGAAGAATCCGCTCTTCGCGTTCCTCGTTCAGAATTTCCTTGGTGCCGTACAGCGCTAGCGGTGGATTCGCACTCATGACTTCGGCAAGCTTCACGGCCGCAGCGAGCGCCGCGTCAGCATCCGGAAGCACGTCATTCACCAGGGAGATTTGCTCAGCCCGCGCGGTGTCAAAGTCGCTTCCGGTGAGGGCCAGCTCGCGCAGCTGCCCTTGGCCGATGATCCCTTCTAGCCTCTGCAATGACCCAACGTCCGCCACAATGCCCAGCTTCACTTCGCGGATGGAGAACACCGCATCCGCACTGGCTACCCGCACATCGACAGCGCTGATGAGATCCACCCCGGCGCCAATGCACCACCCACTGATGGCTGCAATCACCGGTTTCCGGCACTGCGCCACGGAGGTTACAGCCGCCTGCATGGACCTAATATCCGTCAGCAATCCGGTGCGAGCGGCGGCGAAGGAGCCTGGGCCCAGTGCCTCGCTCCACTGCGGGATCATCTCCTTCAGGTCCAGACCCACGCTGAAGTTTCCCCCGGAGCCTGTCACCACCACAGCGCGAACGTCGTCGTGAGCACTGAGCCACGCGAAGGCTTCCGGGAGTTCCCGCCAAAAATCCTTGCCCATGGCGTTGCCCTTGCCCGGACCCATGAGACGGACGACGGCGGTCCCGGCCTGAGTATCGAGGTCAACCTCGAGCGAGGCGAACGTGGGCGCGGCGGTCATTTGTACGTCTCACCCGCTGCAGCCTTGGCTACGAGGGACTCCGTCGGGGTGAACTGCGGGCCGTACGCCTCTGCGAGCTGGCGTGAGCGAGCAACGAAGCCCGGCAGGCCGCCGTCGTACCCGTTGATGTACTGGAGCACGCCGCCCGTCCACCCCGGAAAGCCGATACCTAGAATAGAGCCGATATTGGCATCTGCCACGCTGGTCAGGACGCCTTCATCCAGGCATTTGACGGTTTCCAGAGCCTCTGCGAACAGCATGCGCTCCATCATGTCCGCCATGGGCAGCTCCGTGGTTCCGCCGTAGTTTTCCACCAGCCCCTCCCAGAGTCCAGTCCGTTTGCCGTCTGCATAGTTGTAGAAGCCCGCGCCAGCGAGCTTTCCCTTGCGGCCATATGACCCGATCATGGTGTCGACCAGATCGTACGCGGGGTGGTGGACGTACTGCTGAGCGGAGCCATCGGCGGCCAGGCCATCCCGAGTTTCCCTTTGAATCTTGGACATCAGCGTCAAGTTCAGCTCATCCGCCAGCTGTAGCGGAGGTGCAGGGTAGCCCGCCTGCGAGCCGGCCTGCTCTACCGAGGCAGGGTGCACGCCCTCGCCCACCATGGCAATGGCCTCATTCATGAAGGTGCCAATCACGCGGGAGGTGAAGAACCCACGGCTGTCATTGACAACAATCGGGGTTTTGCGAATCTGCTTGGCAATATCGAATGCCTTGGCCAGAGTGGCATCGGAGGTTTTGGCCCCGGTGATGATTTCCAACAGCGGCATCTTGTCCACCGGGGAGAAGAAGTGCAGGCCAATGAAGTTCTCCTGCGCGCGGACGCCCTCCGCCAGGCTGGTGATGGGCAGGGACGAGGTGTTCGAGCCTAGCACCGCGCCTGGTGCCACGATGGCTTCGATCTCAGCAAACGCCTTCTGCTTGACCTCCACGTTTTCAAAGACCGCTTCAATCACCAAGTCGCAGCCAGCAAGATCCGCCGCCGCGTCCGTGGGGGTGATCTTGGCTAGCAGGGCTTCCTTCTCTACCTCGGTGGATTTGCCCCGCACAATGGCCTTATCGAGGATCTGCGCGGAGTAGGACTTGCCGCGCTTCGCTGCCTCGAGGGAGACATCCTTGAGCACCACGTCCATCCCACCGCGAGCACAGACATAGGCAATGCCTGCACCCATCATGCCCGCGCCCAACACGGCCACTTTCTTGGCGGTGTACTTTTCGAAGCCGTTGGGGCGGCTTGCCCCGGCATTGATCGCGTTCAGGTCAAAAAAGAAGGCCTGAATCATGTTCGTGGAGACCTGGCCGCATACCATCTGCACAAAGTAGCGCGCTTCAACGTCGAAGGCCGTGTCCACGTCGACCTGAGCTCCCTCCACAGCGGCTGCCATGATGGCCCGCCGGGCCGGGTAATTAGCGCCCTTGAGCTGCTTGCGAAGATTGGCGGGGAAGGACGGCAGGTTCGCAGCAAAGGCTGGCGACGACGGCGTTCCCCCAGGAATCTTATAGCCCTTGACGTCCCATGGCTGGCTTGCTTGCGGGTTGTCGCGGATCCATGCCTTGGCGGCCGGAATCAACTCTTCAACATTGTCAACCACCTCATGGACCAGTCCCAGCTCCTTGGCTGCATCGGGGCTGTACTTCTGCCCCTGCAGCAACACCTTGGTCAGCGCATCCGCGATGCCCAGCAGGCGAACCGTACGCACTACCCCGCCGCCACCGGGCAGCAGCCCCAGAGTGACTTCCGGGAGTGCCACCACTGTGCGCTTGGTGCGTGCCACAATCCGGTAGTGGGCAGCCAGTGCAATCTCTAGGCCGCCACCCATCGCAGCACCATTGATCGCTGCCACCACAGGCTTGCCGAACGTTTCCAAGGTGCGCAGTTGGCGCTTGAGTTCCGTGGAGAGGTCGTAAATCTCCTGTGTCCTGGATGCGTCTGCGGTAATCAGATCTTTGAGGTCACCACCGGCAAAGAAGGTCTGCTTGGCGGAGGTGATGATCACGCCGGTAATGCTCTCCGCCTCGGCCACCAGTCGGTCAACGGCCTGGCGCATGGAGGGGGAATAATCAGCGTTCATCGTGTTGGCTGACTGGTTGGGATCGTCGAACGTCAAGGTGACCACGCCGTCGTCGTCCTTGTTCCAGTTAATAATGTTGGTGAAAGTCATGGCTGCAGGCTCCTCGGGGTTCTGTGCTGCGGGGTTTGTGGCGGCAGAATTCATGGCGCCTAGACGCGCTCGATCAGGGTGGCGACGCCCATACCGCCGCCGATGCACAGCGTGATCACTGCTCGACGCAATCCACGGCGCTCAAGCTCGTCCACCATGGTGCCCACGATCATTGCTCCGGTGGCACCCAGCGGGTGGCCCATGGCGATGGCACCGCCGTTGACATTGAGCTTCTCGTCGGGGATGTGCAGGTCTTTTTGGTACTTCAAAACCACCGAGGCAAAGGCCTCGTTGATCTCAAAAAGGTCAATATCGTCCACACTCAGGCCCGCGGTGGCCAGCAGTTTATGGGTGGCAGGGGTGGGCCCAGTGAGCATGATGGTGGGGTCGGCGCCGGAGGTTGCCGTGGCTACGATCCGTGCGCGGGGCGTCAGCCCCAGTTTCTGCCCTACAGCCTCGCTGCCCACCAGCACCAGGGATGCACCGTCGACGATCCCCGAGGAATTCGCCGCGGTGTGCACGTGGTTGATGCGTTCCACTGCATGGAACTTTTGCAGGGCGACGGCGTCAAACCCACCCACATCCCCCATCATGGCGAAGGACGGCTTGAGTGCACCCAATGATTCTGAGTTGGATCCGGGACGCATATGCTCGTCCCGCTCCAGCACTACCAGCCCGTTCTGATCCTTAACGGGAACTACTGACTTGGCAAAGTAACCCTGTTCCCAGGCGTGCTGGGCCTTTTGCTGCGAGCGCACGGCAAACGCGTCAACATCGTCCCGGGTGAAGCCCTCCATCGTGGCAATCAAGTCCGCGCCCACGCCTTGCGGCACAAAATACGTGCGGTAATTGGTCTCCGGGTCCATGGCCCAGGCGCCGCCGTCAGAGCCAATCGGCACGCGGGACATGGATTCCACACCGCCGGCAATGATCAGCTGATCCCAGCCGGAGCGTACCTTCGCTGCCCCCATATTGACGGCCTCAAGCCCTGAGGCGCAGAACCGGTTCACCTGCACACCGGCCACCGTATCCGGCAAGCCCGCTGCCAAGGCTGCGGTGCGAGCGATGACGGCACCCTGGTCCCCCACGGGGGACACCACACCGAGAATGACGTCGTCAATGAGATTCGTGTCGAGGCTCGGGTTACGGACGGCCAACTCGTGGAGCTGACCCACCACCAGATCGATGGGCTTGATGCCATGCAAAGATCCCTTTTTGCCCTTGCCTCGTGGAGTGCGGATGGCGTCGTAGATCATGGCTTCAGTCATGGCGATGGTCCTTTGCAGTGGTGCTGTTCACAACGGGTGGGCTGCTCAAAAGTTTGTGCGTCTCAAAGCGATCGGGCGATCAGTTCTTTCATGACCTCATTGGCGCCGGCGAAAATCCGGAACACGCGGTTGTCCACGTAGAGTCCGGCAATCGGGTACTCCATGCAATAGCCGTAGCCACCGAAGAGCTGCAGGCAGCGATCCACCACCTGGCCCGTCTTGTCAGTGACCCAATACTTGGCCATGGACGCCGTGGCAGCATCCAGAGTGCCGTTGACGTGCTGGGTAATGCAGTCATCGATGAACACCCGGTTGACCCGCGCAATCGTGGCGCACTCAGCTAGTTCAAAACGGGTGTTCTGCAGTTCAAAGAGTGGCTTGCCAAACGCCTGGCGCTCCTTGGTGTAAGCCACCGTCATGTCCACAGCCGACTCCGTCGTGGCCTGTCCCAGCACCGCAGTAATCAGCCGTTCCTGCGGGAGTTGCTCCATCAGCTGGTAGAAGCCTCTCCCCTCCTGGCCGCCCAGCAGGTTAGCCAGGGGGACGCGCATCTCATCGAAGAAGAGCTCCGAAGTGTCCTGGCCCTTGAGCCCGATCTTGTCCAGATTGCGGCCGCGCTTGAAGCCGGGGGTGTCATCGTTGACCTCCGCCACCAGCAGGGAAATACCCTTGGCGCCCTGAGTTGGGTCCGTCTTCACCGCCAGGATGATCACGTCGCAGAGCTGGCCGTTGGAGATAAAAATCTTGGAGCCTGAGACGACGTAGTCATCGCCGTCGCGGCGGGCTCGGGTGGAAATGGCTTGCAGGTCCGATCCGCTTCCCGGCTCTGTCATGCCGATGGAGCCAATCAGCTCACCGCTCGCAATCCCGGGAAGCCAGCG
Source organism: Acidobacteriota bacterium (assembly GCA_019352125.1). Lineage (GTDB taxonomy): Bacteria > Actinomycetota > Actinomycetes > Actinomycetales > Micrococcaceae > JABBNV01. The sequence goes on from JABBNV010000044.1 coordinate 14,509, forward strand.
CTGCTTTTGCTCCTCGGAGCCGTAATTCAGAATGTAGTGGGCCACAATGCCCTCGCTGACGGCGAAGCCCATGCTGCTAGCTCCGGCATAGGTTTGCTCCATCAAAAGCATGGCCATGTGCGCGAAGGTGCCGCCGCCCCCGCCGTATTCCTCCGGCAGCGTCATCCCGGAGAGTCCCAGCTCCCCTGCCCGCAGATACATCTCCCTGTCCGGGCGTCCCTGCTCGTGAAACTTGGCTTCCAGCGGTGCTACTTCCTTTTCGAAGTAGTTCCGCATCAACTCGGCGACTTCGCGCAAATCGTCATCAATCCACGCTGACTGAACTTTAGTTGTTGGCATATTGCCAATAGTTCAGCATAATTGGCATAACGTCAATAACTATTCGCGAACTGTTGCCCGTCAATCGAGGAGAACGTCCAGTGGCCGATTACACCGACATCCTGTACACCGTTGCGGAAGGCATTGCCACACTGACGCTTAACAGGGAAAAGGCACGCAACGGCTACACCCTCACTATGGCGGATGAGCTCCAGGACGCCCTGGGCCTGGCAGATGCGGATCCGAACGTTCGCGTGGTGGTACTCACCGGCGCCGGCAAGGATTTCTGCGTGGGCGCCGATCTCTCCTCCGGCAGCTTCGATGTCAGCGAGGAAGGCTCCGAGGCAGGGGCATGGCAGGAACCAGCTGGACGTGCGTCCAAACGGATCTACTCCATGAACAAACCCGTGATCGCAGCGGTTCGCGGGGCCGCCGTCGGCGCCGGAT
>JABBNV010000045.1:0-9633 GCA_019352125.1 Acidobacteriota bacterium
AATCCCCGCCAATTCACGGAAACATCCGTTGAATCGGCGGGGATTTCTTGTGTTTCAGGGGGGTGGTTTTCACTGACCCACGCAAATGGACCAAACACCGCGCCGTGCCAGGGTGTTTGCTCCGTTTGCGTGGGTTTGCTGCCCGAGCGGCGCGGCCACTGTCAGTGGCTGGTTCTAGTGTCAACCGTTATGAGCGGTGCAGCGGAACACGTACTAGTAAGAACGACGACGGCGGGGAAGCCGTTGGCGGTGGAGCGGCAGGGCCGCGAATGGCAGGTCAGGGCCGAACCGGTGCGTTGGTTTGAACGCGTGAGTTGGTGGGATGTGCACCGCAGGATGCCTCGGGGGCAGGGTTGCGTAGATGTTGAGGTCTGGCAAGTGCAGGCCAAATTGGGCCGCAGCGCCCGCGAGATCAGCTAGGTGGGGGATGGCTGCTCCGAAGTGTGCAGGCAGTATAAGCGCCGAGAGCATGAAGGCTCCTTGCCGTCGTTATTGGGGGATACGGCGGCAAGGAGCCCGACTACTCAAATATACAGGCGGTTGGCCCTGCTGTATATCGATATCCGTGGATACCGGGACCAAATGAAATTATCTAGCCGATAACCATAGCGCGCATCTGCATCGGCTAATTTGCCGGCGCTTTCGGAGGCAGTGGGACGGGGACGGAGTCGTCTTTAAATGGAAGGGTTCTCCACTGCGACTATTGGGGGATGCCGCAGTGGAGAACCTGATACAAACTATACATGATGTGACAGGAATGCCAAAGAGGGATGTTCTACCTCTGACGAAAATGTCGGCAGCGAGGCGCATAAGAAGCCGCACATCGACGCCGAATGAATAGTTTCACCAGGAAGTTTTGTGGAATTTTCGTGTGTTTAAGGTCACCAATACAACAGGGGCGGCCAGCAGGCGCGATCAGCACTCAATGACGTTGACGGCCAAACCGCCCTCGGACGTCTCCTTGTACTTGCTGGACATGTCTCGGCCCGTTTGGCGCATGGTCTCAATCACGGTGTCCAGGGAAACCATGTGGCGGCCGTCCCCGTATAGGGCCATTCGTGCTGATGCCACAGCTTTTCCTGCGGCGATGGCATTGCGCTCAATGCACGGTAGCTGCACGAGTCCAGCCACCGGATCACAGGTCAGCCCAAGATTGTGTTCCATGGCAATTTCTGCGGCGTTTTCGACCTGCTCCGGCGTTCCGCCGAGCACTTCGCACATAGCCCCAGCAGCCATGGAACAGGCCGAACCGACCTCACCTTGGCAGCCAGCCTCCGCACCGGAGATGGATGCGTTGCCTTTGTAAAGGGACCCAATGGCGGCGGCCACCAACAAGAACTTATGGATATTCGCGTCTTTGACCCTTTGGTCTTGCGGAATGAAGCGGAAGAAATAGTGCATGACGGCGGGAATGATGCCAGCGGCCCCGTTGGTTGGAGCCGTGACTACGCGGCCACCCGCGGCGTTTTCCTCATTGACGGCGATTGCGAACGCCTGAAGCCACTCCAGCGAGGTTTCACGTTCCGCTGCATCGCGCTCTAGGCGAGCGGCAATCGCGGCAGCTCGACGTCGTGCCTGCAAGACACCGGGCAGAATCCCGCCGGTCTGCAGCCCAGCATCGACACACTCTCGCATCGCGTTCCAAATGGCGTCTAGCCCGGCAGTAACTTCTGACGCAGGGCGAAGAGCACATTCGTTGGCCCAAGCGACGTCCGAGATGCTGAGGTTTTCCGCGGCACAAATGGCCAAAAGCTCATGACCAAATTGGTACGGATAGGGCAGCACAGTGGCCGGAGCAGCTGGTGTGACGTCATCGCCAGGGGCCTTGGCCAGTTGGGTTTCGGTCTCCACGAAGCCGCCACCGATGGAGTAGTACATCTCTTCATGGAAGACCTTGCCGAAAGCATCCAGAGCTTCAATCTTCATAGCATTGGAGTGTCTTGGCTGGACAATCCGAGGTTGAAGAATCATGCTCTGCGGCGTCATTGTGACGCTGTGCAAACCCAAGACTTTCAGCGTTCCGGTGGAGGCAATCTGCTCTGCCAGGTTGCCCGGAATCGAAGGGTCAACTGTCTCTGGGTCGTATCCCGCCAAGCCAGCCAAAATTGCCTGTGGTGTCCCATGCCCAATGCCCGTCGCGCCAAGGGATCCGTAAAGGTAAACCCGCAGTTCAGCGGCCTTTTTTAGCTCGTTCCTGTCCGCCAATAACTGGGCAAATTGTTGTGCTGCCCGCATGGGACCAACGGTGTGTGAGCTGGAAGGGCCAATGCCAATGCTGAACAGTTCAAGCGCTGATGTATAACAACTCATGTTCCCCAACACTACGCTGAATCCATCATTTTCCGAACGATTGGTCGGGAACGGCCTTCAGGCATTTCGACTAGGCTGATTTTAACCACACAGGAAGCAAAAATGGAGGTAGCTATGGCTGCACAAATCGGCGTTACCGGGCTCGCTGTCATGGGAGCCAACCTAGCTCGAAATCTTGCCCGCAATGGGTTCACCGTGGCGTTGCACAACCGCCATGTAGACAAGACTGACGCCCTGCTTGAGCGCTACGGCTCCGAGGGTAATTTTGTGCGTACCGAGTCACTGCAAGAGCTGGTGGACTCATTGGAAAAACCGCGCCGTGTGCTGATCATGGTCAAGGCCGGTGACCCGGTTGATTCGGTCATCAACGCCCTGGAGCCGCTGTTGGAAAAGGGCGACATCATCATCGACGCCGGCAACTCCAACTTCCAGGACACTCGCCGCCGTGAGGCCGCTCTGGCCAAAAAGGATCTTCACTTTGTGGGCATTGGCGTATCCGGCGGTGAAGAGGGCGCCCTGAACGGCCCCTCGATCATGCCCGGTGGATCCAAGGAGTCCTATGAGGCGCTCGGCCCGCTGTTGGAAAAGATCTCCGCGCACGTTGACGGCCAACCGTGCTGTGCCTGGATTGGCACTGACGGTGCCGGGCACTTCGTCAAGATGGTGCACAACGGTATTGAATACGCAGACATGCAGGTCATTGGCGAGGCCTACGATCTCCTGCGTCAGGGTGCGGGCATTGAACCGGCTGAGCAAGCGAAGATTTTCGAAGAGTGGAACAAGGGTACGTTGTCGTCGTTCTTGATTGAGATCACGGCTGAAGTCTTGGCGCACACGGATGCGAAGACCGGCAAGCCCTTCGTGGACGTCGTCGTCGATGCTGCGGGCCAAAAGGGAACCGGACGCTGGACGGTTATGTCCGCGCTGGAACTGGGCTCGCCCACCTCCGGTATTGCTGAATCGGTGTTTGCTCGCGGACTTTCCTCCCAGAGGGCTCAGCGCTCCGAAGCACAGAACGTGCTGGGCGGCGGTGAAGTCGAGGTATCCGTGGGTGATGATTTTGTAGAGGACGTGCGCAAGGCACTCTTCGCGTCAAAGCTGGTCAGCTACGCGCAGGGGCTAGATATGCTCACCGGTGCGGCGAAGGAATATAACTGGGACTTGAAGCTGGACGAGATTGCCTCCCTCTGGCGCGGCGGCTGCATTATTCGCGCAGAGCTCCTGAAGGACATCACCAAGGCCTACTCGGCAGAGGAGAAGCCCGCCAACCTGCTGTTTGCTCCAGTGTTCGTCGAAGCCATGACCGAGGTTCTGCCAGCATGGCGCCGCGTGGTGGCAACGGCTGTGCAGCTGGGCATTCCAGTGCCCGTGTTCTCATCTTCCTTGGCGTACTACGACGGCCTGCGCCGCAAGCGTTTGCCCGCCGCTCTGACTCAGGGCCTCCGGGATCTCTTCGGCGCACACACCTATAACCGGGTGGACGGCGAAGGCACGTTCCACACGCTGTGGGGCGAGGACAAGAGCGAAGTTGAGGCTGTAGACACGCACTAGTCAGCGGAGCTGGCAGGAGTGGCTAGACGCAGCCAAAAAGCACTGGGCGCGGGATCTGATCCCACGCCCAGTGCTTTTGTTTAAGCGCACTTGCGCAACTGCTGAAGTTCTAGATCCACATCGCCGGGTCAATATATTCGGCCGGATCCACGGCAGGGGCCATTTCCTTGCCCGAGTCTCGATGCCGCCACTTGGCGGGAATGCCGGTCAGAATTGAGTTTGGCGGTGCATCTTTGACGACGACGGCGTTGGCACCCACGGCGCAATCGTCACCAATGGTGATAGGCCCCAAGACCTTTGCGCCAGCGCCAATTGTGACCCTGTTTCCAATGGTTGGGTGACGCTTGACCTTGGCTAAGGACCGGCCACCCAGCGTCACGCCGTGGTAGATCATCACGTCGTCGCCGATTTCCGCGGTTTCGCCGATGACCACGCCCATTCCGTGGTCAATGAAGAACCGACGGCCAATGGTGGCCCCCGGGTGAATTTCAATACCGGTGATGAACCTTGCTGCTTGTGACAAGGCCCGCGCCGGAAAGCGAAGCGACGGATTTGCCCACCATTTGTGGGTCAGTCGATGAACCCAGATGGCGTGCAGCCCTGAGTAGATGAAGAGGTTCTCCACAGAACCTCGAGCTGCCGGATCATGTGATCGGGCGGTCTCGAGGTCCTCGCGCAGTTGGGCAAAAAATGCCACAAGCTTCCTAATCCATAGAGTTTCCCTGACCGAATCAGGTCAAGGTGTGTGCAGCTTGTTAGCCGCGAATGTCGTCATACAGGACGGTGGAGATGTAGCGCTCACCGAAATCCGGAACAATAGCAACAATCAGTTTGCCAGCATTTTCGGGACGCTTGGCCAATTCCAAGGCTCCCCACACTGCTGCACCAGCGGAAATTCCGCCAAGGATGCCTTCCTTGACGCCCAGTGCGCGAGAGGTGGCAACGGAGTCCTCCAAGGTGGCGTCGAGCACCTCGTCGTAAACATCCTGGTCCAGCACATCCGGAATGAAGTTTGCGCCCAGGCCCTGAATCTTGTGTGGGCCAGGAGCTCCGCCGTTGAGAATCGCAGAATCCTTGGGCTCAACCGCAACAACCTGAACGCTGGGCTTGCGCTCCTTGAGCACCTGACCAACGCCTGTGATGGTTCCGCCGGTACCAATGCCAGCAACAAAAATATCCACGGCGCCGTCGGTGTCAGCCCAAATTTCCTCCGCGGTGGTGGTGCGGTGGATCTGAAAGTTGGCGGGGTTGGCAAACTGCTTGGCCAAGATCGCATTTTCAGTGTTGGCCACAATCTCTTCGGCCTTGCTCACGGCCCCGCGCATTCCCTCAGAACCAGGGGTCAAAACAATCTCCGCTCCGAAAGCGCGCAGCATGACGCGACGCTCGGTAGACATGGTCTCCGGCATCGTGAGGATCACCTTGTAGCCCCGAGCTGCGCCCACCATGGCCAGCGCAATTCCGGTGTTGCCGGAAGTGCCCTCCACAATAGTGCCGCCTGGCTTCAGCGCGCCGGACTTCTCAGCGGCATCAACAATCGCGACCCCAATGCGGTCCTTGACCGAGTTGGCGGGGTTATAGAACTCAAGTTTGACGGCAACTGTGACATCCAGGCCTTCGGTGAGGCGATTCAGGCGCACCAGCGGAGTGCCGCCAACCAGGTGTGTAACGTCGTCGTAAATCGGTGCCATGATGCTTCCTTCTATGTGTGAATATGTGGCAGCGTGCGGGGAAAACTATGGACAGCGTAAGCACCGCCCCGGTGTTGTCCCTAAGCAGCGAGCCATGCGGAGTAATATTTCCGTGCCTTGGCAAGCTTAGGGTTGATAATCACCTGGCAATAGCCTTGATCCGGGTACTTCGCATAGAAATCTTGATGAACCTCTTCCGCGGCATAAAAATCAGACAATGGCTCTAGCGTGGTCACAATTGCGTCCTGCCAATGCGTCTGATTACGTTCGACGGCAGCCGCAAAGACCTCTCTTTGCGCCGCGTCCGCGTAAAACGTTGACGAACGGTACTGGGTGCCTACATCGTATCCCTGCCGATTCAATGAGGTGGGGTCATGGAACAGGAAGAAGACGTCCAAAATGACGTCGGCGGGAATGACTGTCTCATCAAAGGTCACGGACACAACCTCGGCATGGCCCGTGGTGCCCTGAGAGACCTGTTCATAATTTGGGTTGCCCACATGGCCGCCCATATAGCCGGATACGACGCCGGTAACGCCTTTCATCTGCCGATACACGGCATCCAAACACCAAAAACAGCCACCACCAAGTACAAACGTTGTCATATCTCTTTCAATGCTCGAACGTCACTTAAGATTCCCGTGCATCTGGGTCCAGGGGGCACAATGGTGGAATGCAGGAAGATCACACTGAGTCAGCAAGTCACGCAGAGCCCGCAGAAATAGCACACGACGACGCTCACGACGCCGGCCTCGGTGACGCTGAGAGCGTGGCAACCGAGGGCGCGGCGGCCGCTGCTACGCTGGCTGATGTTTTGCTCGCTGCGGAGGAACTTTGGCCAGAGTCATTGGCCGAAGACTGGGATGCGGTAGGCCTGGTAGCCGGGCACCCACAGATGGCTGTAGCCAAGGTGATGTTTGCCGTAGACCCCACGCTGGAAGTCATCGAGGAAGCGCTGGATTGGGGTGCGCAGCTGCTGCTTACCCATCACCCGCTGATGCCTAAAGGGGTTCACTCCGTGGCGGCCACCAGTGGCAAGGGGCAAGCCGTGCACCGGTTGATTGAGGGCGGCTGCGCTCTGCTCACCGTTCACACCAATGGCGATAGCGCAGTGGGTGGCGTGTCTGACGTTTTGGCGGATGCACTGGGTCTTACTGAGGTTCAGCCGCTGCAGCACGCGTCATTGGGACTACCCGAAGAAGGCATTGGCCGCGTGGGCGACCTTGAGTCCGTGATGAGCTTGGGGGATTTTGCGGAGCGCGTCTTTGAAATGCTGCCTGCCGTGGCCGGGGGAGTCAGAGTCGCGGGGGACAGACAAGCCCTGATTCGCAAAGTTGCGGTCTGCGGCGGCGCGGGGGACGGCCTCTTTGATGCGGTGCGCGCCAGCGGTGCGGATGTCTACGTCACAGCAGATCTCCGCCACCATCCGGCATCGGAGGCTAGGGAGAGCGCCGCCGGAGGACGCCCGTTCCTGATTGACGTGTCACATTTTGCCAGCGAATGGCTGTGGTTGCCGGCAGCAGCCACAGCGCTGGGTAACGTTCTTGCAGACCAAGGGTTCGACGTCGAGCTTGCTGTGAGCCAAACAAATTCCGATCCGTGGGACTTTGTACTCACGCCCGGTTTGGCCGCGCCTGGCGCGTAGACTCGTAGGCTAGAGACACGCGCGGGTCGGCACGAGGCTGCCGCGCTTCCAGGAGGATTTTAATGGCCAAGGCTGCACCGGCGGAGCAACTCCGTCTGCTTGAATTGCAGGCACTCGATGCCTCGATGAAGAAACTGGACAACCGCAAAAAGACACTCACCGCGGATCCTCGCCTTGCAGATCTCAATGCTGGCCTGTCCGTTGCGCAGAGCGAACTGGTGGTGCGTAATACCGAGGTCAGCGACATCCAGCGTGAACTGGCCCGAGCCGAGGCGGATGTGGAGCAGGTTGCCACTCGGATGGCTCGCGACGAAGCCAAGCTGAACAGCGGCATCGGCCTGTCAAAGGATCTAGTGGCGTTGCAGAGTGACCTCGAGTCGCTGGCCAAACGCCGCGGGGATCTCGAAGACACGGAGTTGGAGGTTATGGAGCGGCTGGAAGCTGCCACCAACGCACAGGCCAAGCAGCAGGCAGTGGTGGATGGAATTCTCCACTCGCTGGGTGGAATTCGTGCAGAGCTGGATGAAGAACTGGCTACCGTTGCCGCCGAGCGGGAGATCAAGGCTTCGGAGCGGGCCACTCTTGCTGCCACCTTTGATGCTGGCTTGCTGGCGATCTATGAGCGCACCCTGGTCAAGTACGGCATTGGTGCGGCACGTCTCTTTCACGGCACGAGCGAAGGTTCTGGGATGCAATTGAGCCCGGGGGATCTTGCCGAGCTTAAGAAAGCTCCAGAGGATGACGTGGTCTTCTGCCCCGATTCCGGTGCGATTCTGGTGCGGTCCGCCGACTGGGCGTGACCGCCTTTCTTCACCACATTGAGCTATGGGTCGCCGATTATGCGAAGGCCGCAGCCCAACTTGGTTGGTTGCTGGAGCAATTGGGATTTGTTCCCGATGAGCCGTGGGGCGTTCCGGCCCAGGGGTGCAGGTGGAAATTCAATGACTTCTACATCGTCATTGAATCCGGATCCGAGGTTTCTGCTGGTTCCCATCAGCGGCTTGCCCCAGGGCTGAACCATGTTGCTTTTCGCGTGGACACGCCTGCTCGGGTCGAGGAGTTGGTGGCTATGGCTGCGCCCCGCGGGTGGAGACTGATGTTTGCAGATCGGCACCCCCATGCCGGCGGTGCCGATCATTACGCCGCCTATTTGGAAAATGACGACGGCTTCGAGATTGAACTGGTGGCCGCTTAACGACTGTGGGCTCTTGCTAGCAGTTCCTCCTCCCCTGGAGCAATTGAGCCTGCCTAAACGGTGCTGAACTGCTCAGGGAGGATCAGGTTCAGAACGTGTGGGCGCTTTGCGGTTCCGGGCACTAGCTCCGCTGTCCATTTCTCCGATGCTGCAGCGAGGAGCTTTTCAGGCGTTTGCGGCGCTTTGCCGCGTCGAGTGAGCAAATGGCGTGCCAACTCACCCCGTGTGTGCTTGGCGAAGTGAGACACAACCTTACGAGTGCCGTTGCGCTCCTGGAACACGTTGATGCTCACGGTATTCCCTACGTCCGGTGTCCATGCTGCGGAGTACATGCTGGAACGGCAGTCCACCAGCAAGTGCCCCTGAACATGCGGTGCAAGCGCAGCCGTTAGCTGTGGCTTCCAAAACGCAGCCAAACGGCCCAGATTGCCCAGGGTCGTGGACATGGACAGCCGGTATGCGGGGATCGAGTCAGCAAACCTCACGGCACCCCACAAACCCGAAATGACCAGCACGGCCTCATCAGCCTTACTGCGGGCGGCGGGGGTCATAGCGCTGTATCCTAAAGCGTCGTAGAGGACTCCGGAGTAGATCTTGTGAGCGGGTGCTGCTGGCTCATCCAAAAGACGGGTATTTCGTGCCACCTCCTGACTCAGCGATGCACCTACGCCTAGACGCCTCAGCGCTTCCGGGTGGGCTGAAACTTCCGCGAGGGCGGCTATCACCTGCTCCCGGGCGGGGTTCAGGGATGTGAAGTTCATCTCAGTGAGGTTGACTCCGCTCCCCGAAATTGCAGGGGTTTTACCTTCGGAGGGTGGAAGCAGAATACGCACTGATCCAGCTTAGGGCGTGCGCGCCGATGCGCTGACTCTAAACTGGATGGTGGACCGGAACCGACGGTGTTTCCGGGTAATCCTGAAAGGTTTTTTTGTGACGACGTCTGATACTGCCCTGAACAGCTGGATTAAGCGCGAGAGCATGGCGGAGGCCATGATTCCCTTGATTGGGCGCCTCTACCGCGAGAACAACGTGGTGACCAGTGTGTATGGCAGAAGCTTGATCAATCTGTCCGTTATTTCGCTACTCAAGGCGCACCGATTTGCCCGCCACATCGATGAAGCGGAGCTGCCTCTCGAAGAAACGCTGGCACTGCTGCAGGCCCTGGTAGAACTCAAGCCCGGCGCCGCATCCATAGACGTGGCCAAGTTGAATGCAAAATTCAAGCGCGACGGCGGATCCCT
>JABBNV010000045.1:9643-14780 GCA_019352125.1 Acidobacteriota bacterium
GGGTGCAGATGGCCGGAGCAGCACCGATGTGGTGCTCTATGGCTTTGGGCGCATCGGCCGACTCCTGGCGCGACTCTTGATTCAACGCTCGGGTGGCGGCCACGGTTTGCGGCTGCGTGCCGTCGTCGTCCGCAAGGGGGGCGAGGACGACTTAATCAAGCGCGCAAGTCTGCTGCGCCGGGATTCGGTGCACGGGCCTTTTGACGGCACCATCACCGTGGATCCGACCAACAACACCATCCTGGCCAACGGCACCCTCATTCAGGTTATTTACTCGGATAACCCCAGTGCCATCAACTACGAATCCTATGGAATTCACAACGCGCTGGTGGTGGACAATACCGGCAAGTGGCGTGACGCAGACGGGCTGTCCCAACACCTGCAAAGCCGCGGCGTTGCGCGCGTGCTGTTGACGGCTCCGGGCAAGGGCGAGCTGAAGAATATTGTGCATGGCATCAACCACAACGTCATCGCAAATTCGGACAAGATAGTCACCGCGGCCTCCTGCACCACTAACGCCATCAGCCCTGTCCTGAAGGCCGTCAATGACAAATTTGGGATCGTGCACGGTCACGTAGAAACAGTGCACGCCTTCACTAATGATCAAAACCTGACGGACAATTTTCACCGGGGTGACCGGCGGGGACGCTCTGCTGCCCTGAACATGGTGCTGACCGAAACTGGAGCTGCCAAAGCTGTGGCGAAGGCTCTGCCGGAGCTGACGGGAAAGCTCACCGGAAACTCCATCCGCGTCCCAACTCCGGATGTTTCCATGGCGATTCTGAATCTCACGCTGAAAAAGGGAACCACCAAGGAAGAAATTAACGCCTATCTGCGGAACATGTCCCTGCATTCGGAGCTGCACAAGCAGATCGACTTCATCGATTCGCCCGAGGTTGTCTCCACCGACTTCGTTGGCTCACGGCGCGCTGGAATTGTGGATGGTCTGGCCACCATCTGCGATGACACGAACGTGGTGCTCTACGTCTGGTATGACAATGAGTTTGGCTACAGCTGTCAGGTGGTGCGGGTCATGGAAACCATGGCTGGCGTACATCCGGAGCAGTACCCCGCGGAGTAAGCGCGCTGCAACCGGGCTGGGGGCTCCAGTAACCGGGTAGACTTGGACGTTGGATAGGTTGGCCGAGCGGCCGCGAGCCAGCAATGGCTCGAGGAACGTCCGGGCTCCACAGGGCAGGGTGGTGGGTAACGCCCACTCGGGGTAACCCGCAGGAAAGTGCCACAGAAAATAGACCGCCGGGCTGCCGTTTAGGGCCGTCAGGTAAGGGTGAAACGGTGGTGTAAGAGACCACCAGTGCCCCAGGTGACTGGGGGAGCTAGGTAAACCCCACCCGGAGCAAGGCCAGACAGAACATGCTTGAGGGCTGCCCGCCCAAGTGTTCGGGTAGGCCGCTAGAGGTTGCTGGCAACAGTAATCGTAGATGGATGGTCGCTACGCCCTCGCAGGTAACTGTGAGGGGTGACAGAACCCGGCGTACGAGCCAACCTATCCAGCTTTCCTCACGGCGATTGTTGTGTGCTTTGTGGCTGCTGTGGATAACTCCAGGGCACCCTGGTCTGCTGCCCTTAGACTCAAGGCCATGCTTCGCAGTAGAGTCCCTCAGGGCGCAGTGGCCGCAGCTCTTGCTGTGCTGTTGGGTGCTTCCTTTCTGCTCTGGATGTATTCGGTGGGTCCGCTCAAGCCAGCCATTCGTGGCCCTGCGCCTGTTACAGCCTCCGCCTGGATAGGGCCAGGTAGCCCGCTGGTTCGGGTGACCCCGGCCCCGGCTCTTGACGTGTTGGCCACCCTCGCGGTGAAGGGGCGGGCGCCCAAGAACACCTATGACCGAACTGCGTTTGGGCAGGCGTGGGAGGACGTGGACCACAACGGCTGTGATACCCGCAACGATGTACTTCGCCGTGATTTGAAGGATCTGACGATGGCGGCGGGCTCGTCTTGCGTAGTGGCTGCGGGACTACTGAAAGATCCGTACACTGGCCAGGACATCAAGTTCACCCGCGGGGCCGATTCAAGTGCCGCCGTCCAGATTGATCACGTAGTTGCGCTGGGCGATGCATGGCAAAAGGGCGCTGCCCAACTCAACGCCCAACAGCGCCTTTCTTTGGCCAATGATCCACTGAATCTGATTGCGGTGGATGGCCCCACGAATGTTAGAAAGAGCGACGGCGATGCGGCAACCTGGCTGCCGCCCAACAAGAGTTACCGCTGCGCTTATGTGGTGCGGCAGGTTTCGGTGAAGGCCGCTTACGAGCTGTGGGTCACCGACGCTGAGTTGTCTGCGATGCAGCGGATTTTGCGGGACTGCCCGGGAGAAAACACGCTCCTCTCAGGTTATGGCTAAGGAATGACGTGGTTCACTGGTGGCTTGCAGAAATGTTTGCCATGATTCCGGTATGAGTGAAATCCATTACACCAATACAGTGGCAGCCGCGCAGGACAATTTGGACGAAGCTAACCGGCAGCTTGAGCGAGCTATCGCCGATGAAAAGGCTGGTGCCATCGACTCGGACCGGCTAGCCAAGTTGCGAGAACTACGTGACATAGCGGCGGCGGATCTGACCCGGGTAGTCAAGGAGAACTAACCTCACCTAGCGGTTGGGCTCTGCGTTCCAATCGGTTCCAGCCGCAGTTCTGGATGGTTCTTTTCTACCCGGCGCAGCGCCCAAACGTCGTTGAACAGTGCCAAGTATTCGCCGTCGGAACGGACCAATACTTCCGCGCCGTGCACGGTGCTGAGGGTGGCCTCTGCCTCGGGAGTGGTGACCCGTGCCAGCGAGTAACTGAGCCGCTCCAGGCGCATGGGAGCACTGAAATCATGCATCATGCGGTCCTCGACCACCTCGAACTGCATGGGGCCCACGGCAGCGAGTACCGGCGCCTGGTCGCCACGCAGATCTGAGCGAAGCACCTGAATAACGCCCTCATGTTCCAGCTGGTCGATGCCACGGCGGAATTGCTTGTATCGGCTGGGGTCTTTGGACCGGGCAACCTGAAAGTGCTCCGGCGCAAAGAGTGGAATAGCCGGAAACTCTACGGACTCGTCCACAAAGAGGCTGTCACCCACTCGCAGCGCAGAGGCGTTCACCAACCCCACCACATCGCCTGGGTACGCGCGATCAATCACTTCGCGTTCCCGGCCAAAGACTTGCTGTGCATACTTGGTGGCGAAGGACTTTCCCGTCCGCGTTTGGGTGACCACCATGCCGCGCTCAAAGATGCCAGAACACACACGGATAAACGCTACGTGGTCCCGGTGGGCCTGGTTCATGCCAGCCTGAACCTTGAACACAAATCCGGAGAACGGTGCGTCCACGCGGCGCGGTTCGCCCGCAATATCCACCCGGCCCGCTGCTGGCGGCGCAAAATCAACCAGAGCGTCCAGCAACTCGCGGACTCCAAAGTTCAGTGCAGCAGAGGAGAACAATATGGGGGTGGCCTCACCCGCGTAGAAACGCTGGGGGTCAAAATCCTCTCGCGATTCCATGACCAATGAGGCTTCATCAACTGCATCGGTCCAGACGTCGCCAAGATTCGCTTTAGCCTCAGCGGGAGTGAAGTACTCCGTCAGGGCAATATTGGCTCCGGCATTGTTCCGTGCAAAAGAGACGAACCTGTCCTCTTGCAAGTCCCAGACACCGCGGAAGTCTCCCGAGATTCCGACGGCCCAGGTGAGGGGCATGGGCGCCAACCCAGTGCGTTCCGTAATCTCGTCCATCAGGGCAAGCGCGTCCAAGCCTGGCCGGTCCCACTTGTTGATGACGGTGATGATAGGCAGATTGCGGGCCTTACAGACTTCGAAGAGTTTCATGGTCTGTGTTTCCAGACCCTTGGCAGCATCGACGAGCATGACAGCGCAGTCCACAGCCGCTAAAACCCGGTAGGTATCTTCGGAGAAGTCAGCGTGCCCAGGGGTATCCAGCAGGTTGATCACTGCGTCTCGGTAGGAGAACTGAAGAGCAGCGGAACTGATGGAGATACCGCGATCCTTCTCCATCTGCATCCAGTCGGAGACAGTTTCCTTACGGTTGGACTTACCATTCGTGGCGCCAGCCGTACCGATCACCTTGGCATGCAGGGCCAGCGCTTCGGTGAGCGTGGACTTACCAGCGTCAGGGTGTGAAATAACAGCAAAGGTGCGGCGACGCCTTGCCTGGGCGCTGACTTCGTCAGTGCGGGCGGGGGAGATGGCTTCTGCAGACACGATGACTCTTTCACTGATGGCACTGGCGGATGGTAGCTCTAGCAGCTGATGACGCTGGATGGGGTGCAAAGGTTCAAGTTTACCGCTCGAGGGGCAAATACCCGTAGCCGAGCTGCCAAACACCACCGTCAGCAATCCGGTCCAGTACCACCCTCTGTAGAGCCGTGTCACGAGGGAGCAGATCCAGCTGGTCCAGGGTGCGTGTGCGGAAGGTGAAGTAGACCGCATCGGCGGGCTGATCCGTCGGCTCACCTGAGGGGGTGAATCGGTAGGCAAAGCGACTGATGTTCGACGCCGGATCCAGTTGCTCGCGCAGGTAAGGATCCAGCAGCCAGGACTCACAATCTGCAAACCGGATGGCTCGGTCCGGAAAGTAAGTGGCAAAGAACTCACCCGCAGCTGCCAACGATTCGTCGATGACAGCTGGGTTCAATGCGCCGTCCTCGGGAATGTGGACGCCAGCTACCCATTCACCAGGAAGGGCACCCGGGATTCGAGCTGACTCCTGATGCAGCAGAAACTGCAGCCTGCCGAGCCGGTACAAGGCGCCTCGATAGTGGCTGCCCAGCCACGGCCAGGTATCCAGCCCAAAGGAGCCATGTACCCGGCGGTGAATGGCTATTTGCAAGCCAAGGTCACCCAGGGTCGCCTCTGAAACAGCTGCAGGGATGTCGTGTTGGTGGTGCCAGTGAATAATCTGTGGGCTGAAGCGCAAATAGGCGCTGATCCAATCAGACTCTGTGCCGCCGTCGTCCGGGCTGTCGGCTGGAAGGCCGCTTTGAATGCCGGCGAGGCGCTGCTGCAAGACGTCCAGCCGGCGAGCAACGTTCGACGACGGCGCTCCCGACAGTAGATCCAGGCACTCCTGGCGGTCGGGTGCCTGGATGCCAGAGAGGCGGAGAATTTCAGTGGGC
>JABBNV010000046.1 GCA_019352125.1 Acidobacteriota bacterium
CCGCCGTCGGGGACGAATTGCTGGCTGGCGTAGGCGATCCCCGTGCTCTGGGCTGGATGGGCCGCGTGCTGGCCCGCACCCCCACCGATGACGTCACTGTAGAGGGATACAACCTAGCGTGCCCACAAGAAGGCACTGAGGCGCTGGCTGCCCGTTGGCAGGAAGAGTCAGAACGTCGTTTCGCCGAAGGTTATGAGAACCGCCTGGTGGTGGGGCTGTCCGGAAGGGATTTGGAGTATGGCCTGTCCACCGCCCGCAGCAGGCTTAACCTTGCAAACATTTTGGACGGCGCGGCTCAGCGGAGCATCCCAGTATTCGTTGTAGGGCCGCCGCCCACGCTGGATCCCGCTGTCAACAAGCGTCTCGCGGAACTCAACACCGCGTTCGCAGATGTCACCACCCGGCGCAAGCACCTGTATGTAGACACGTTCTCACCGCTACTCAACCATGAGCAGTGGCGTACGGATCTGGCCGCCAACGCTGGCTCCCCCGGGCAGGCGGGCTATGGCCTCATGGCGTGGCTGGTGTTGCACCGCGGCTGGTACCGCTGGCTGAACATCCCCGAGGCCGTCTAGGCAAGTCCGTTATAGACCCTCGGTTAGGTGAGCCAGCGGTGCTTATGGGACACTAGAGGGCAGATCTTTTCAGATCGTTTCGAAGATTGGAGGCAGCTATGTCCAAGCGCGCACGCAAGCGTCGTGACCGGAAGGGCGGCGCTAACCACGGTAAGCGTCCCAACACCTGAGTCTTGAGCTATACAGCTGTAGAAACCCCCTGAACCACATGGTTCAGGGGGTTTCTCTTTTCCCGGGACAGACAATTCAACGTCAGCGCTGATTAAAAATTACTCTAGTGACTTTTAACGCTAAGCTGGCCCTATGGCCCACAACGGTGTTCTTGCTTCCAAACGCAAAGCCTCGCTGGTCGAGGTACTGCTTTCTCATCCCCACGGCCGCACCACCACTGAGCTGGCTGAGGCTACCGGCCTCACGGCAAGCACTGTCAGGTTTCATCTGAACGCGCTGGAGTCCGCCGCTCTGGTCGTACGGGAAGTCCTTGAACCCGTGGGGCGCGGCAGGCCGGAGCTTCGCTTTCACGCGCGCATGCCAGCGCCACAGAATGGTTTCGCGTTCTTGGCCGAGATCCTCACGGAAGCCGTGGCCTTCCCCACCGGAACTTCTCCGGCACAACGGGCCGAAACGGCGGGCAACCGCTGGATCCGCAATCGCCAAGACCACCAATGGCCACAGGCGGCAAAACCGGCCGCAGGTGAGCTGGCCCACGCCGCAGAGGAACTGTTTGCCGAATTAGGCTTTGCACCCCACCTTGAGGACGACGGCGCTCTGCCGGGCACGCCGGTTCGGGTCCGGTTGGCGCAATGCCCCTTCGCCGAGCTGGCAAAGAGCACACCCCAGGTGGTGTGCTCTGCCCATTTAGGCATCCTGCGGGGCTTCATAGCTGAGGCTGGCGAGCAAGATGACGATTACTTCGCCACCATGGTTCCTTGGGAGAGCCCAGCCGGCTGTTTGGCAACCATTGGACCACGCCAAGCCTCCCTGGCAATCCAGTCAGGCGGAGCCACGCCAACACGGAAGACCCTCCATTGATAGCGCTGCTCATTTTGATAGCCGTACCATTTTGCTGGCTTGGCATGGTGCTTGCAATTTCCTTTTTGGAAACGCCTCTGAAATTCCGAGCCCCTGGTGTGAGTACCGCGCTCGGAGTGGCCATTGGGAGGATCGTTTTCAAAGCCCTCAATAGTGTGGAGGGAATCTTTGCTGTGGCGGTTTTGGTGGCGCTGCTCCTTGCCCCGCATCCACAACCGATCCTTGGCGCAGGTGCACTGGTTGCCGCCGCAGCCCTGTTGGCACTGCAAGTATTTCTATGGCGCCCGCTCATGGCCAAGCGCACCCGGGGACTCGCTGAGGCCGCCGCAACTGACACCCGCCAGAGGGCGGACGCATCCACCTCTACCGCACCGCACCTGCTGTATATCGGCAGCGAATTACTGAAAGTTGTGGCGCTCCTCGTTGCAGGCGTTGCCACCGTGATGGGAGTTCTCTCATGAGCACCGATTTGCCAGCTATTTCGGCCCAGCCGCGTGGCCTAGACCTGAAGTCCAGAGCGGACGTGGTGCTGCTCGTGGAGACCTTTTACCGCCATGCCTTCGCGGACCCGCTGCTGGGAAGGATCTTCACCGAAGTGGCCCAGATGGATTTAGCAAAGCACCTGCCCATCATGGCTGACTTCTGGGAAACCGTACTGTTCCGAGCCGGGAAGTACAGCCGAAACGCACTGGCTGTTCATTTTGCCTTGAACGCCAAGGAACCACTCACCGACGCACATTTTGAGCGCTGGTTGCAGCTATGGTGTGCCACGGTAGACCAGCAATTCCATGGCCCCAAGGCAGAGCTGGCCAAAATTCAGGCAACACGAATTGCTGGCTCCATCCACCGGAGGGTGCAGGGTCAATCAGCTAGCGAATTCGTCACGATTGAGCGTCGGCCGGTTTGAGCTGATGGATCCGGCTCAGGATTGAAGATTTCAGGTTTTCCGGGGCAACTTCGCTGCATGAACGCTTGACGACACTACGGATCACGCACTCCAGATCATGCTGCTGCGCGCACTCTGGGCAGCTTGCCAAGTGTGCCTTGATCTCGCCGAAATCCTCTGTGGACAGCGCGCCGTCCAAGTATTCGTAGATTCGTTCAATCCGCGAATCGGAACAATTGCCGAGTTTTTCGCAGTCGCTCATTTTCCGTTCTCCTGATCAATTCCTGTGGTGGTATCCGACGTCTTGGCGCCGCGAACCCCGCGGTCCACAGCGTAGTCAGCCAGCATGTCGCGGAGCATCTTGCGCCCGCGGTGCAGCCTGGACATCACCGTGCCAATGGGGGTGTTCATAATGTCTGATATTTCCTTGTACGCAAAGCCCTCAACGTCAGCAAAGTACACAGCCAACCGGAACTCCTCCGGAATGGCCTGCAGCGCCCGCTTCACGTCAGAATCCGGCAGGTGGTCCAGCGCTTCGGCCTCCGCGGACCGCAGCCCGGAGGACGTGTGCGATTCAGCCCGAGCCAGTTGCCAGTCCTCAATCTGGTCCGAATGGGTAGCCAATGGCTCACGCTGGCGCTTGCGGTACAAGTTGATATAAGTATTGGTCAGAATCCGGTAGAGCCACGCCTTGAGGTTGGTCCCCGGCTTGTACTGATGGAATG
Source organism: Acidobacteriota bacterium (assembly GCA_019352125.1). GTDB lineage: Bacteria > Actinomycetota > Actinomycetes > Actinomycetales > Micrococcaceae > JABBNV01. Next base: position 3,219 of record JABBNV010000046.1, read on the forward strand.
CGCTGAAGGCCTTGGTGTAGGCCTCCTGTACCAAGTCCTCAGCATCTGAGGGGTTCCGCGCCATCCGCAACGCAGCGGAATACAACTGATCGACATACACCATCGCATCCCGTTCGAAGCGAATCCGTCGGTCGTCAGGCGTTTCGGTGGCTGGATCCACCACAATTTCGGCATGCTCGGTACTAGTCATCGGGATCAAGTCTACTGTGGTCTCCAACGCGGGCATGGTTACCTCCCGCTGCAGTTCCAGCGTGCTCATCCGTTGCCTTTCCGTCGACTATTGCGTGGACACACCCTCGAGGTTATTTGCCGCTCAGGATTCCTTCACATGTGCCTGCTATAACCAGTCCGCTTGGGCAAATATTCCGCAATAGTGACAGACTAGGCAGTACGAAGCACCAGTTGCCTATCATCTCCAGGAGGACTGAATGTCTGTAGTTCGCTCACTTGCCCGCCCGTTACTCGGGTCATCCTTCGTCGTTGCCGGACTGGATCGCCTTCGCCACGCGGACGAGACAGCTCAGCAGCTCTCCCCTCTGCTTGGCAAGGCTGCACAGGCATTGCCCTTCCAAGCTGACGAGAAACTACTGGCTCGTGTGGTTGGCGGCGCGCAGCTGGGTGCAGGCGTTCTGCTGACGCTTGGCAAGTTGTCGCGTTTGTCAGCTCTAGTACTAACCATGACGTCCACGCTCAGCGCAGTCGTTGAATACCGCAGCGCGGATGCCTCCACCACGGAAGGGCGCTCACACCGCCGCAGCCAATTGCTCAAGAACATTTCGCTGACCGGCGGAGTACTGTTGGCTGCCGTGGATACCAATGGGCGCCCGGGCGTGGCATGGCGTGCAGAGCACTTGGCATCTGCTGGCAAGAAGGTTAGCCAACGGCAACTCAAGCAGGCTGACAAAGCCGTGCGTCGAGCGGCTCACAACGTCACCGGCTCCTAATAGCTTTGAGCTCCTTGGCCAGCACCACCACCGCACATCAACAACTCGTGGCCAGTGAACCGTGGCCTGCGCCGTATGCACAGGGCCCCATCAACGCAACGGTGACCGTGCCAGGTTCCAAGTCACTGACCAATCGATATTTGGTGCTGGCTGCCCTGGCTGACGGGCCGTGCACGTTGGGCGCTGTACCACCTTCGCGGGATTCGGCTCTGATGATTGAAGCCCTGCGTGCGCTAGGCGCTCAGATCTCCCAGCAACCCTCCACAGTGGGGTACGGCTGGGATCTGAAAATTACCCCAATCCCTGCCGGTCATGAGCTGGGCCAGGGTACGGCCGTGGACTGTGGTCTGGCGGGAACCGTGATGCGTTTTGTCCCCGCCGTAGCAGCTCTCTGCAGTGGGGTCAGCACCTTTGATGGGGATCCGCACGCCAGGCTGCGGCCTATGGGTCCTGTGCTGTCCGCATTGCGGGAGCTGGGTGTGGAGTTGCAGCCTGTGGAGGAATCTGCAGGGGAAGTGACAGCGTTGCCCTTCAGACTGGTGGGCACCGGGCATGTTGCCGGCGGTACCGTCACCGTCGATGCCAGCAGTTCCTCACAGTTTGTCTCTGCACTGCTGTTGGCTGGCGCGCGCTTTGACAACGGACTCCACATTGAACACGTGGGCAAACCGGTTCCCAGTTTGGACCACATTGCCATGACCATCACAGTCCTTCGCTCCCTGGGCGTCCAGGTGGACGATTCTGTACCGGACCATTGGTATGTAGCCCCCGGCCCCATCACGGCTTTTGACGTGGTGGTGGAGCAGGATCTCTCCAACGCGGGGCCTTTTCTTGCCGCCGCAGTGGTGACCAGAGGTACGGTTCGGATTCCGCGCTGGCCCGAGGAAACCACCCAAGTGGGCGGCAAATGGCGTGAGATTCTAACGGCCTTTGGTGCAGAGGTAACGCTCGACGGCGGGGTGCTCACCGTCCGCGGTACCGGCACCATCAACGGCGTGGAGTTGGCAGACACCTCAGAACTCGCGCCCACGGTGGCTGCGCTCGCAGCGCTGGCCAACACTCCTTCACGACTGAGCGGCATTGCTCATTTGCGCGGCCATGAAACGGACAGGCTCGCCGCTTTGGTGACGGAGATCAACGCCCTCGGTGGCCGCGCCACAGAAACTGCGGATGGCTTAATCATCGAACCTGCGCAGCTACACGGCGGCCTGTTTCACACTTATGCTGACCATCGGATGGCTACCGCCGGTGCTGTTATTGGGCTGGCAACAGCGGGGGTTGCAGTGGAGGATATTTCCGCGACGTCCAAAACCATGCCCAACTTTGCAGAGCTCTGGACAGGCATGTTCATTAATACGACGCAGGCGGAGCGCAGCGAATAGATGGCTGGTGCCAATAGAAATTGGGATTCCAGCTGGGATGAGTCTATGGTGCGCGTCCGCCCCAATAAAAAAGGCAGAAGGCCCCGCACCAAGGATCGCCCCAGCCACGACGACGCCATCATTGGCCGCATCATTACCGTAGACCGCGGCCGTTACACGGCAATCGTGGATGAGAATACTCCCTCCGAACGGCTACTGACTGCCGCCCGCGCGCGCGAATTACGCCGCAACCCGGTCGTTGCCGGGGATTTTGTCTCCTTGGTGGGAGATGTCACCGGTGGCGCGGATACCTTGGCCCGGTTGGTGCGCATTGAGGCACGCACCACTGTTCTTCGGCGAAGCGCTGATGACACGGACCCCATAGAGCGTGTGGTGGTAGCGAACGCGGACCAGCTGGTCATTGTGGTGGCAGCAGCCAACCCCGAACCACGCACCGGATTCATTGACCGTGCGTTGGTTGCCGCATACGACGCCGGCATTGAGCCCATCTTGCTAGTCACCAAGGCGGACGTTAAGGATCCAGCCGAGTTACTGGCCAACTATGACAGCTTGGACCTGCGAGTGCTTGTCAGCCGCACAGCCTCTGACAAGGCCTCTGGCATCGACGCACGCAGCGCGGATGGTGCCTCTGCTCGCTTGGCCCCGGACGCCGTCGTCGCCCTCCATGCCATTCTGGACGGCCAAGTCTCCGTACTGGTTGGACCCTCCGGTGTGGGGAAATCTACCATGGTCAATGCCCTCACTGGATCGCAACGTGCCACGGGCGGAGTCAACGCTGTCACTGGCCGCGGTAGACACACCTCATCCTCGGCTCTGGCCCTGCGATTGAGCGATGGCAAAGCTGGCAGCTGGATTATTGATACTCCCGGCATTCGCTCCTTTGGTCTGGCGCATGTGGACGCGGACAGAATCCTGCGGGCATTCCCGGACCTTGAACCCGGTACCGAGGATTGCGAGCGCGGTTGCCGCCACGACTCCGCAGCCGTCAACTGCGGGCTGGATCCGTGGGTAGCTGGCGGACATGCGGGTGAGGCTGGGGCGGCTCGATTGGTGTCCTTCCGCCGGCTCGTCGGGAGCGGTCTACGGAGCGAAAATCGTGCTGAAGCCAAGGAACTCGGACTTAATTCTTGAGTCAAATAGCGCTCTCATAGGCCTCCACCGCGCGGTCTGCAGCAATCGCGGGCAGAATGACGATACCGTGAACTCATGAATCATGCTCCACAGACCTACAACGATGACCTCCGTCTTGCCCACGTCCTGGCCGATTCGGTGGATCAGCAGACCATGTCCCGGTTCAAAGCTCTTGATCTACATGTGGAGACCAAACCAGATTTGACGCCCGTCACCGATGCGGACAAGAGTGCAGAGGATGCCATCCGCAGCCAGCTTTCCCGCGTGCGGCCGCGTGACGCCGTGCTAGGTGAAGAGTTTGGCAGCTCTGGGCACGGCTCTAGGCGGTGGATCATTGACCCGATTGATGGAACCAAGAACTTTGTTAGAGGCGTGCCCGTCTGGGCCACGCTTATTGCGTTGGTAGACGAGGGAAAGCCCGTGGTTGGCCTGGTGAGCGCGCCAGCCCTGGGCAAGCGGTGGTGGGCAGCCACGGGTACAGGAGCTTTCACCGGAAAGTCACTGGCGGCGGCATCCAGGTTGAAAGTTTCCAACGTATCCAAGCTCTCCGACGCGTCCCTCTCCTATTCGTCACTTTCCGGCTGGCGGGAACGCGGCAATCTGGATGAATTCATGGCACTGACGGATACCGTCTGGCGCACCCGGGCGTACGGGGATTTCTGGTCGTACGTGTTGGTGGCCGAGGGTGCTGTGGACATTGCCTGCGAACCAGAGTTGAATCTTTACGACATGGCCGCGCTGGTACCGATTGTTACCGAGGCAGGTGGCCGCTTTACGTCCCTGGACGGTGCTGACGGGCCCTTTGGTGGCAATGCTCTGGCAACCAACTCCATCCTGCATTCTGATGCATTGCGAGCGCTCAACCCCCAGCTCGATTATCTGCTTTAGCACTGGTTGCCTGCTCTAACACCACGGCACAGTGGGTGTTCGTTACGGCGCATCTCGTCATATCTGGGCCATTGTTCGCAGAAATAGGTACAGTGGGTTTTTAGGTCACGAGTGCCAGCGCTAAACCCCGGTTTGCTGGCCGGCAACCCTCCTTTCGCGGTGGGGTGCCCCGGGTGACGACCTGGCCAGACCGGAACGGTCCTGGCAAGCGCGAATCACCGGTGCCCCGGGGGTTCATCCACGTTAGGTTTGTGATGTCCTCATTGACCCTTGAAAGTGTCGAACCCGTCCAGCAGAGGATTCCGCCACTGTTGCCAGTGGTTGGTGCACAGCTTCAGGCCCCCCTCATTCACGGCGGTACCGTGCGGTACGCCAACCTTGACTACGCCGCCTCAGCGCCAGCGGCAGCCGAGGTTAACGAGTATCTTCAGGAGATTTTGCCGTACTACGCGAGCGTTCATCGCGGCGCTGGCTATGCCTCGCAGATCAGCACCTCTGTGTACGAAAACGCCCGGCATATTGTGCGAGCCTTTGTGGGTGCCCGCGAGGCTGATGCAGTAATTTTCACCCGCAACACCACTGATTCGTTGAACCTCCTGGCTGGCTGCGTTCCAGCAGGACAGGGTGACGTGCTCTATCTGGATATTGAGCACCATGCCAACCTCTTGCCATGGCAGAACTTGCCGCATCGCAGTGTGGTAGCCCAGAGCACCATCGCCGCAACGCTGGCCGCTCTGGAGCACGAGTTGGCAGCCTCCCCCGTGGTGTTGCTGGCCGTGACGGGCGCCTCAAACGTCACGGGTGAGGTACTGCCCGTGGCCCAGTTGGCAGGCCTGGCTCACCGTTACGGAGCCCGCATTGTGGTTGACGCGGCCCAGCTTGCGCCACACCGTGCGCTGGCTATTGCCCAGGACGGGGTGGACTATGTGGCATTTTCCGGGCACAAGCTCTACGCACCCTTTGGCGCTGGAGTGCTGGTAGGGCCGACGGATTGGTTGGACGCTGGCACTCCGCACCTGGCTGGCGGCGGCGCCGTGGCAGACGTTCGGCTTGACTCAGTGCGCTGGGCTACGGGCCCAGCGCGGCATGAGGGCGGCTCCCCCAACGTACTGGGTGCCGCAACCCTGGCCAAGGCCACAGAATTACTCAGCAGCATTCCCGCCACCCAGCGCGCAGAACACGAGGATGGGCTTCGCGAGCACCTGATAACTGGGCTGGCAAAGCTGGACGGCGTCACTGTCCACACGCTATTCAGCGACAGTGAGGCCTACCCGGGTACCGGTGCCATTGGGGTAGTGAACTTTTCCGTGGCTGGCTACGATGCCGGCCTGGTGGCAGCATATCTTTCGGCCGAGCACGGAGTGGGCGTGCGCGACGGAAAGTTCTGCGCTCACCCGCTCCTGCGGCGCCTTGGCCTTCCCTCCGGATCCCTGCGAGCCAGTTTTGGGGTGGGCTCACAGTTGGAAGATGCGCAGCGACTCTGCGCTGGTGTGGCCGAGCTGCTGGCCAACGGGCTCACGGCTGACTATGTGGTGGACACCGGGCGATGGGTGCCAGCGGTGGACAATAGGCCCTTCCCCGCATGGGCGCCCAACAGCCCCGGAACCGCTGGTGCTGCGCCTTGCAGCACTGACTGAGCCCCGGTACGGAGCGCGCCAAACCGATAGTCTAGGGCTGTGAAAAATACCGGCCCAAAGATTGATCCCGAACGCCGGCTCCACATGGGTGCTGCCTTCCAGGAGGGCGGCGCTCACTATGACAAGGTGCGGCCCAGCTACCCGGAAGAGTCAGCACGGTGGCTTATCGGTGCGGGGATGACTACGGCCGCAGACGTGGGGGCTGGCACGGGGAAGTTCACCAAATTCCTCGTCGAAGCCGGGCTGAGCGTGAGCGCCGTGGATCCCTCTGCGGACATGCTGGCCCAGCTATCCCGCAAGTACCCACAGGTCCACACCGTGGTAGGGACGGGCGAGCAGACCAGCTTGCCGCCGTCGAGTGTGGATCTAGTGACAGTTGCGCAAGCATGGCACTGGATGGACTCGCAAGCAGCCAGTACCGAACTGGGCCGCATCCTCCGGCCGGGCGGCCGCTTGGGACTGATCTGGAATCAGCTGGACGTCACCGTTCCCTGGGTGCACCGATTGTCCCGCATTATGCACGCCGGTGACGTTCACAAGGATGGCTACAGCCCACCACTGGGCGCCGAATTCGGGGGCGCAGAACAACATCTAACACGTTGGGAACAGGATCTGACCCCAGAGGACATTGTGGAGCTGGTGAAGTCCCGCAGCTACTACCTGAATGCCCAGGAGGAGACTCGCGCCAAGGTCCTGCGGAATCTACGCTGGTACCTCTATGAGCACTTGGGCCATACGGATGGGGAGCTTGTGCCGCTCCCGTACGTCACCATCACGTGGCGCGCTACCAACATAGCCAATAGGCCTCTTGCCGCAAATCGTCCGCACCCTTAGAATTTCGGTATACCTAAATCTTTAGATTAGGCACATCTAATTCAGAAATGGTCATCCCGTTCGGTGAACAGCAGTAGGGAGGTTGGCGTGCAGGTACTCAACACCAAGGCTCCGGCTGCACGCCGTGCTCCACGGGCCATCATGTTACTGGGCCCCGCGTTTGTTGCAGCCATAGCGTACGTGGATCCTGGCAACGTTGCAGCGAACCTAACCTCCGGTGCCCGGTATGGCTACCTGCTGGTGTGGGTGCTGGTGATGGCGAACGCGATGGCTATGTTGATTCAATATCAGTCCGCCAAGCTGGGTGTTGTGTCCGGCAAATCACTACCAGAGCTGCTGGGCGAGCGGCTTGGTCCACTGGCTCGCCGCTTGTTCTGGGTACAGGCCGAGCTAGTAGCCATGGCCACAGATGTTGCCGAGGTGGTGGGCGGAGCCGTTGCCCTCAATCTTCTGTTCGGCCTTCCCCTCCCTCTCGCCGGCCTCTTGGTGGGGGCGGTCTCCTTGCTGATCCTGGCACTGACCAGCAGGCGCGGTACGCGAAGTTTTGAGACGGTAATTCTGGGGTTGCTGGTCCTGATCACTGTGGGCTTCCTAGCTGGATTGGTAGTAACACCACCGGAGCCCGGCCAAGCCCTGACGGGGCTACTGCCCCGCTTTCAAGGCTCCGGGAGCGTCTTGTTGGCCGCATCCATGCTGGGCGCTACGGTGATGCCGCACGCCATCTACCTGCACTCTTCCCTGGCTCGCGACAGGCACTCTACGGCTCGGAGTTCTCCAGAGGCCCTGCGCCGCGTCGTGATGGCCACCCGATGGGACGTGGTGATTGCTCTGTTTCTGGCCGGAGTGGTCAATATCGGCATGCTCCTTTTGGCCGCCGCTACGCTCAACGGCGTTGCAGGAACGGACACCCTAGCCGGAGCCCATGCCGCCATTACCGCCCATCTGGGCCCGGCCATCGGGATAATTTTTGCCGTTGGTCTCCTGGCTTCAGGGCTGGCATCCACCTCGGTGGGTAGTTATGCAGGTGCCGTCATCATGGGCGGCCTATTGAAGGTTCACGTGCCGTTGTGGGCACGGCGGCTTATCAGCCTGGTGCCCGCCCTGGCTGTGTTGACCTTCGGGGTGGACCCCAGCTGGGCCTTGATTCTCAGCCAGGTGGTGTTGAGCTTTGGCATCCCGTTTGCGCTCATTCCCCTGCTACGGCTCACCGCTGACGCCTCGGTGATGGGCGTTCACCGCGACGGCCCCGCCCTACGCGCGGCCGCCGTCGTCAGCGTCGTTTTGGTGATTGCGCTCAACGTGGTGTTGGTGGTGCTGACAATTTCCGGCGCCAGCTAACGCCCGTGGCCAGCTAGCGGCATGAAGCCACACGGTAAGGTTGAATTCGTGAAAGTTGTCACCAAATCCTCCACAGTTGAGGACTATGTCAAGGTCATTTATGCCTTTACCGAGTGGCAGGACAAAGCCATTACCTCCTCCCAGCTGGCAGTCCGGTTGGGCGTGGCCAATTCCTCCGTGTCTGAGATGGTGCGCAAGCTCAAGGAGCAGGGCTTGGTTCATCACCAGCCATACAGCGCCATCAAGCTGACCGAACGTGGCACCGTACTTGCTCTGGCGATGGTGCGGCGGCACAGACTGCTGGAGACCTACCTCATGCGGGAGTTGGGCTACGGCTGGGATGAGGTCCATGATGAGGCGGAGCTGCTGGAACACGCCGTTTCAGACAAGTTCATTGAGCGCATGTCCAGCAAATTGGGCCACCCCCAGCGTGACCCCCACGGGGATCCCATCCCGGCGCCGGACGGCACTATTTCGCTCCCCGACGCTACCCTGCTGAGTCTTCTTGATGCAGGGCATCGGGGCAAAATCACCCGCATCAGCGATGACAATCCGGAGCTGCTGCGGTATCTAGCCCATCAGGACATCACCCTGGATGCTGATATTGAAGTGCTGGGACAGAGGCCGTTCGGGGGTTCGCTGATGGTCCGCATTGGGTCCGGAACTGACACCGCTGACTTTGACGTTCCCGAAGAAGTCAGCTCAGCCCTGTGGGTGGAGTCAACACATCCGCATGCGGACTGCACACTGACGTAACACCTACGTTAACCGCGGCGTTCAATTACGAGGCCCAGAATGGTGTTGGCCACGGCCACCACGGCCATAATCCAGCCTAAAACGGGCTGCCCGGAAACCATCAGGGCCACGGCGGAGGAGAGAAACAGCACTAAGGCAACAATGGGCAGAATTGGCTCAGGCAGCCGACGCGCAGCATGTGGCGCCATGAACACGCCCCACAGCACAATCAGAACTGCAGGGAACCCGATGCCCACAATGTAGGTCCACGGTGAGGTGAAGCCGCCTCTGAAGCCCCAGTACCCCACGCCAGCCAACATGGCCACCTCTAGCACAAAGGCAAGAGTCAGGTGCAAGCCTGTCACGGCAACCGGTGTGGACGGGGCACGTCTGCGACTCACCAATGACTCCCTTCGGAAACAGATAGATGGCAAAACCTACTCAGCATCTTAGCAACGCCTAGCTCGCCCTTTTTCCGAGAGCCACCTGAGGTGCGGGATTGCGGATGCCCCAAGCGGAGACCAATCCCCCGCCAATCAGCAACGCTGCGGCCACGATGGCGCTGCGGTGCAACGCGGCCGTATCAAGCAACGGGCCTACCACGACGCCGGCGCAAGCCACCGTGACCAGCCCTGCCACGCGGGACACGGCGTTGTTCACGGCAGAGCCCACACCGGCCCGGGCTGGGTCAACGGCACCCAGAATGGCAGAGGTCAGCGGCGCCACGGTGGCAGCCAGGCCCAGCCCAAAAATCAGTAGCGCGGGGAACACGCTGGTCCAGTAATTGAGCGGCTCACGCACCATGATGAGGAACAGTAAGCCAAGCCCAGCCACCATCGGGCCTGCAGCCATCAAGAACCGCGGCCCTCGCCTCCCCGCCCACGCACCAAACACTGCTGACAACGCCAGCAGCAGCAACGTAGACGGCAGCATGGCGAGCCCGGCCACGGTGGCGGGAAGCTTGCCTATCTGCTGCAGATACAAACCCAGAATGAAGAAAATGAAGGACAACGCCCCATAGATCAACCAGGTTGCCACATTCCCGACGGAGAAATTCCGGATCTTGAATAAGCTCAACGGGAGCATCGGTTTGGCTGTTCGAGATTCATGCACTAGGAACCCTGCCAGAGCCAGCAGCCCTCCCAACAAAGGGACCAACACTCCGGCGCTATTCCACCCGAAAGTGCTCTGCTCAATCAGTGCGTACACCGTCCCGCCCAGTCCCAGCGCAATGAGCACAGTGCCCCAGATATCGATCCGCACCCCAGCAGCAGCGGGTACATCCGAGCCGCGCATCCTGGCCAATACAGGCAGCGCAAAAATAACCGGGACCACGTTGATAAAGAAAACCAACCGCCAGGACAACAAATCCACCAGGCCACCGCCCAACAGCGGGGCAATAATGTTGGACGCTCCCGTCCAGGCCGTCCACGTACCAATAGCTTTGCTCTGCGCGGCACCGGCAAAATTACTGATGATCAGAGCCAGGGAACTGGGCACCAGTAACGCACCCGCAGCACCCTGAAGAATCCGCCCAACAATAAGAACACCATCATTGGGGGCAACCCCGCAGAGCACAGAAGTAGCGGCAAAAGCAATCATGCCCCACTGCAAGATCCGCACCCGACCAAAGAGATCGGATAAGGAACCTGCCACCAGGATCAGCGCGCCCAGGCTGAGCATGTAGCCATCCACCACCCACTGCTGCGCGCTCAGGCCACCGCCCAGCTCGCGCGAAATTGCTGGCAGCGCCAAGGAGGCCACGCTGCCATCCAGAAACGCCATAAAGGAGGCTAGCGTTGCCACCAGCAGAACCTGGCGCTGGAGCGCATCCATCCTGCCAGCTACCAATGGCGCCCTCATGAGCCGTTCCTTTCCTTGGGCACCCACCGTTGGATACCTCTCCACCCAGCAAACTCGCGCCATGGCACGGGCTAGTCCCCGACGTCGTACTCTGGCTCAGCGTAGTTGAATATCCGCCATAATGGATGCCTATGGAAAAACAAACAACAGCCACACTTCGGCCAGCAGCGGCCGCGGATCTACCCATGATTTTGCGTGGTGAACGCGACTATTTGCGTCAGTTTGAACCCGCAGCTGAGGCCGGTTGGACCAAAGCGATCGATAAAAACCTGCAGATGTGGGTAGCAAACCTGCACCGCGCGCAGGTGCTGGTACTCAACGGCGAACCGGTGGGCTATTCCATCTGGCTTGATCACGAAGGCAGCGCATTACTGGCCACGGTGTACGTTTCCCAGGCATATCGGGGCCAAGGGCTAGGGAGCCAACTGATCCAGGGCTACATTGACGCTGCCGCCAGCGCCGAATTCGCCGTGTTGCGCTTGGGCGTGCTGGAGACGAACCCGGCTCAGCGCCTGTATGAAAAAGCTGGATTCACGTTTACAGAGATGGATGGAAGTTACCGCATGTACGTTCGCGAACTGACAGGTGTAAGCGCATGATGAGTCGGCACGGAGTGGCGTTGGCCTTGGACATCACTATGGAGATGGCCGCTAAGCACGGGATCCCAGCGCGAATGTCCGACGACGATTTTGCGGCATTGCAGGCAGATCCGCCAGCGTGGCTGGTCCAGTCGCGGGCCAACCGCACCGGCAAACGGCCCATCTGGGTTCACTTGGAG
>JABBNV010000047.1:0-1459 GCA_019352125.1 Acidobacteriota bacterium
ACGCTGACGCCGTCGTCAATGGTGACTGGCCCCTCCGACGCGTCTCCTAGAACGACGCACAAGCCAGCGTAGAGACAACACGCAAAGCGGTACTTAATGCCGCCCATCATTGGCCGCATACTGACCGCATTAGACGCAGATCACACTGACAAGCGTGCACGCCAGGTACGCTCTGCGGCAATCAGAGATTCAAGGCTCGAGGGGCGCAACCCTGTGAGTCAGCTGTGAGGCCATACATTTGTCGAATAATATTTGGTCGAATCAGAATTATGACGTCAATTGTTCTGCAACAACACCCAATCCAGGCAACTGGCATACTAAAGTTCGGCATCTTTGACATTGCTGCGCCTATTTACCCTGAGGACCGCACATTAGACGCCGCACACTTGCGCCCACGGCAATCCGGGGGCGAACTGGTTAGAAAGAGAACTCGATGAAACTTAAGTCCTTGAAGTGGCTCACCACCGTACCGGTGGCCGCCGTCCTCGCCTTGTCCCTGGCCGCTTGCGGCGGAGGCTCCAGTTCTGGTGGCTCGTCCACTAACGCGCTGGCAGGCAGTGACCAGACGTCGCTGGACAAGTACACCACTGCTTCGGTCACGCCCTTGGACAAGATCGACAAAGCATCCCTCGGCCTGCAGACGGCAGGAACACTGTCCGTAGGAACGCTCTCCGATGCCCCGCCGAACATCTTCATCGACAAGAGCGGAAACTTCACCGGGTTCGACAACGAGCTCCTCAAGGCGATGGCAGCCAAGCTCGACCTCAAAGTCGAGTTCAAGTCCACTGACTTCTCCGCATTGCTCTCCCAGGTGGCGAACAAGCAGTTTGATGTTGGATCCTCCTCCATCTCCACCACCGATGCTCGCCGCAAGACGGTGGGCTTCACTAACGGATACGACTTCGGCTACATGGCCGTCGTTGCTAAGACGGATTCCAAGGTCAAGGGCTTCAAGGACCTGTCCAAGGATCTGCGCATCGCCGTGGTGCAGGGTACAGTGCAGGACGATTACGTCACCAACACCCTCGGCCTAGAGCCCGTGCGCTTCGCTGACTACAACACTGCCTACGCCAACGTAAAGAATGGCCAGGTAGACGCGTGGGTAGCCCCCTCCCAGCAGGCCACCGGCCAGGTAAAGTCCGGTGATGGAACAGCCATTGTTGAAAAGACCATCAATACGCAAAACTTCACTGCCTTTGCGGTGAACAGCGGCAACAAGCCCCTGACGGATGCACTTAACTCTGCTTTGGACGCCGTCATTGCTGATGGCACCTGGTCCAAGCTTGTCAAGCAGTGGTACCCGGACCGCGAGACCCCCACCAACTGGAAGCCCGGATCCAAGGCCTCCAAGGTTCCCGCCGCCTAAATGGATGCGTTCCAGCAGTTACTCAAAACATTCTTTGACTGGGATGCGATGCTGCAGGTTCTGCCGAACCTGCTCACCGTGGGCCTGCCAAAT
>JABBNV010000047.1:1469-6088 GCA_019352125.1 Acidobacteriota bacterium
CCGGTATCCTCGGCACGATTCTGGGCTTGGGACTGGCCATGATGGGCCTGTCGAGGCATCCGATTCCTCGGTGGATTTCCCGTGTTTACACGGACATCTTCCGCGGGCTCCCGGCCATTCTCACCATGCTGCTCATCGGTATTGGTTTGGGTCCCGTGGAGCGAACTTTGCTGGGTACCACCAACCCATATCCGCTGGCTATTTTTGCCCTCACGCTAATGTCCAGCGCTTATATTGGCGAGATCTTCCGCTCCGGAATTCAGAGTGTGGACAAGGGCCAGTTGGAAGCGTCACGCGCCTTGGGCTTTAGCTACACCACCTCCATGCGTTTGGTGGTGGTGCCGCAGGGTATCCGTCGTGTGCTCCCGGCCTTGGTGAACCAGCTCATTGCGTTGATCAAGGACTCGTCCTTGGTGTACCTGTTGGGATTGTTGAGTAGCCAGCGGGAACTCTTCCGCATTGGCAACGACGCAGCTGGCAACACGGGGAATCTCTCTCCGCTGGTGGCTGCGGGCGTGCTGTATTTGATTCTGACGGTTCCCCTGACTCACTTGGTGAACTTCATCGATAACCGTCTGCGCGTAGGGCGCAAGGAGAAGCAGCAGCCTGACCTTGCAGCGGCTGTAGTAGGAAAGGGTGCCGGCCAATGAGCGACATCAAATCTGGCAGCCTGGAAGCGCGGGGAATTCACCTTTCCTTCGGTTCCAACCACGTCCTGCGCGGTATTGACCTCAACGTGCCCCAGGGCACCACAGCGTCAGTAATCGGCCCGTCCGGGTCCGGAAAGTCCACTCTGCTTCGCGTGATGAATCGCCTGATCGAGCCGGATCAGGGGGACATTTTGCTGGATGGAAAATCCGTTTTGAAAGACAATCCGGATGAGCTGCGCCGCCGCATTGGCATGGTGTTCCAGCAGTTCAACTTGTTCCCGCACAAGACAGTGGTTGAAAACGTGTCCTTGGCGCTGAGGAAAATCCGCACCATGCCGGCAGAAAAGGCTCGCACTGTTGCACTGGAGCAGCTTGATCTGGTGGGCCTTCGACACAAGGCGGATTCCCGCCCGGCCAACCTTTCCGGTGGTCAGCAGCAGCGCGTTGCCATTGCCCGTGCGCTGGCGATGGAACCAGAAGTGATGTTCTTCGACGAAGCAACATCCGCCCTGGACCCGGAGTTGGTGAAAGGCGTGCTCTCCCTCATGGCTGATCTAGCCAAGGGCGGCATGACTATGGTGGTAGTGACCCACGAAATGGGTTTCTCGCGCACCGTGTCAGATCAAGTGACCTTCATGGACGGCGGCGTGGTGGTGGAGTCGGGGCATCCTGACCAAATCTTCACCGCTCCCGCCACGGACCGGTTGAAGAGCTTCCTTGCGGACGTTCTCTAGCCTCCGATAGCCCCAACTCCCACCAACCTGCTAGGGCTGCGCTGCTGCGGCCCTAGCAGCGGCTGGAAGCGCGGTAAAAATCCGCTCCATCGCAACGTCATCGTGTGCAGCGGAGAGGAACCAGGCTTCAAACACGCTGGGCGGCAGGTACACACCGCTGGCCAGCATGGAGTGGAAGAAGGGGCCGTAACGGAACGTCTCCTGGGCCTGTGCATCTGCGTAGTTGTGCACTCCGCGCGCGGAGGTACCAAAGGCCACCGAGAACAGATTCCCGGCCCGCTGAATCGAGTGATCCACGCCCTCCGCGCTCAAAGCGGTGGAGAGCGCTTGTGATAGTTCCAGCGCTCGCGCATCCACCGTGGCATACACATCTGCTGTTGCGGCATTTAACGTCGCCACCCCAGCAGCCATCGCTACAGGGTTCCCGGAGAGCGTTCCGGCCTGGTACACCGGCCCCAACGGCGCCAAACAATCCATGACTGCCGCTCGGCCGCCCAGTGCCGCCGTCGGCAATCCGCCGCCAATAACCTTGCCGAACGTGAACAAGTCCGGCGCCCACGATTTCTCGGAACCGCCAGGCCCTCCGGTGAGTCCCCAGTACCCACCCGGGCCCGTGCGGAATCCCGTGAGTACCTCGTCCAAAATCAACAGCGCACCCTGCTCGCGCGTGATTCGCGCCAGAGCCGCGTTAAAGCCAGCCCCCGGCATCACCACGCCCATGTTGGCCGGCGCCGCCTCAGTAATCACAGCCGCAATGTTGGCGCCGTGCTGGGCGAAGGCCTCCTCCACGGCTGAAATATCGTTGTACGGCAGCACCAACGTCTCGCTGGCTGTGGCCTCGGTGACTCCAGCGGAACCGGGCATCGCCAGCGTGGCCACACCAGAGCCAGCGGCGGCCAGCAATGAATCCAGATGGCCGTGGTAGCAGCCCGCAAACTTGATAATCAGCGTGCGGCCGGTGAAACCACGCGCCAGGCGCACCGCCGTCATGGTTGCCTCGGTGCCGGTAGAAACCATACGCAAACGTTCGACGGCGGGCACTCGCCCCTGCACCAGCGCGGCAAGCTCCGCTTCGGCCGGGGTGGAAGCGCCAAAGCTCAACCCGTGATCAACAGCCCGGTGCACCGCCTCAAGCACGGCAGGGTGGCTGTGCCCCAACAGGGCCGGTCCCCACGAGCACACCAAGTCAACGTATTCTTTACCGTCAGCGTCCGTGACGTACGGGCCACGCGCATCCACCAAAAACCGCGGTGTACCGCCCACAGAGCCGAAGGCTCGCACTGGGGAGTTCACGCCACCGGGCATCAGGGTTTTGGCTCGCTCAAACAGTTCATCCGATGTTGTCATCGTTACTTCTCCTTCAGCCACGTGGCCAGCTCAGTGGCCCAATAGGTCAAGATGAGGTTGGCTCCGGCACGCTTGATACTGGTGACCGATTCTTCAATGGCAGCGCGGCGATTGATCCAACCGTTGGCTGCGGCCGCCTCGATCATGGCGTACTCGCCGGAGATTTGGTAGGCAGCGACGGGTACCGGACTCATGTCCGCAACGTCCGCCAAAATGTCCAGGTAGCTCATGGCGGGCTTAACCATCACCATGTCAGCACCCTCAGCCAAGTCCAGCTCCACCTCGAGGATTGCCTCGCGCCTGTTCGCTGAGTCCATTTGGTAGGTGCGCCGGTCCCCCGCCAATTGGGAGTCCACGGCCTCGCGGAAGGGTCCATAGAACGCGGAGGCATATTTGGCGGCGTAGGCCAGCACCGAAACGTCCTGAGCCCCGGCCGCGTCCAGTGCGGCACGAATCACGCCTACCTGGCCGTCCATCATGCCCGACGGCGCCACCACGTGCGCACCTGCCTCAGCCTGAGCCACGCCCATCTGCGCGTAAATATCCAAGGTGGCATCGTTGTCCACCGTTCCGTCGTCCGCCAGCACACCGCAGTGACCGTGATCCGTGAACTCATCGAGGCAGAGATCGCTCATCACCACCAATGTATCGCCCACCTCCGAACGGACATCGCGAATGGCCTTGTTGAGCACGCCGTTCGGGTCCAAAGACGCCGTTCCCGTCGCATCCCGTTGAGCCGGAATGCCGAACAACATGATGCCGCCCAGACCCAGCTCAGCAGCCTGCGCAGCAGCCTTTTTTAAAGAATCCGAGGTGTGCTGCACCACCCCCGGCATCGATGAAATGGGGTTGGGCTGGCTGATGTCCTCGCGAATGAAGGCAGGCAAGATCAGCTCAGCGGGGTGTACTCGGTACTCGGCAACCATGCGGCGCATAGCCGGATTGGTGCGCAGTCTGCGCGGGCGTTGGACTGGGAAAGTCACGGTGTCTCCTTAGGCTGTTGGACAGGAAAATTCTTCAAGGCACATGCGGTTGCTGCGGCCACGGCAGCGGGGCTAGGTTCGCTGGCGACTGCTGCCACCTCAAGACCTAGCAGTTCCGCTTCTTGCGCCGTTGATGGCCCAATGGCAATGAATCGGCAAGGCTCCAGGGGAGCCAGTGCTCTGGCAATGCGCGCAGCGGCCGACGGCGACGCAGCCACCACGGCGTGCAAGGTTCCGGCGGCTATTTGGGCCTTGGCTTCAGCCACGCTGAGGAGCTGAGTTTCTGTAGATGGCTTAACACCCTCGGCATCGCCATCTTCCGACGCGGTACCAGCTATCAATGGCGCGGTGAGCCTGCGGTCAGCGGCAGCCGGATAGTCAACAGTTCGGTAGGCCGTGACAACGGTGACGGTATCCCCCGCCGCAGTCAGCCCCTCCGCCAGCGCTGGGCTGGCAATATCCGCCTGCGGTAGCAGTACACGGGCACTACTGCCACGCCACAACTCCATCAAGCCCTTCGCAGATTGCTGGTCATGCGCGGCCAGCGAAACCGTGGCACCGAAAGACTCCAAGAACGCTGCGGAAGTAGGCCCAATGGTTGCTATCTGCACTCCTGTGGCAAAGAGTTCCGCCAGGCTGTGGCCCCGTTGCGTCAAGTTCTCCAGTAACGCCCGGACGGTAGTGACGGAACTGAACACCAGCCAGTCAAACTCTCCAGCAAGAGCAAGGTCCAGAGCAGCGTTGAGCTCGCTGAGATCCGTCACCCTCTCAAAGTCAATTAACGGCAGCAGCAGCGGCACGGCCCCTGCTGCTTCCAGTGCGGTCAGCATGGCCCCGGCGCGGTCAGGACTCCGAGTTATCAGCACGCGGAACCCCGCTAGCGGCCCCCGGGCTAGAGACGGCTG
>JABBNV010000047.1:6098-14375 GCA_019352125.1 Acidobacteriota bacterium
AGACGGCTGAACCTTGGCTACTTCAGGATGCGGACAGATCAGCTATCTCCCCTGCACCGCCGGCCAGTAAGTCCTCGGCCAATTCAATTCCCAGCAAAGTGGCGCCGATTTCCGTCAAGGAGTCTGTGGCTTTTTGTAGGCGAACGGACCTGCTGCCATCAACGGCACACACAACAGATTGGAGTTTGAGCATGCTGCCCTTCCGCACCGCATAGGCTCCCACGGGAGCCGCACAACCGGCCTCCAGCCGAGCCAGCAACGCCCGTTCCGCCGTCACCGCAAGGCGAGTATCCGCGTCGTCAATGGCGGAAATAGCCTGGGCCAGAGCCACTGCGGAAGGTGATTCGTCAAAACTTCTGTGCTCCACGGCCAATGCGCCCTGTCCGGCTGCCGGGACCATCACGGCGGGATCCAGAAATTCAGTGACAACGCCTAACTTGCCAAGTCGCTGAAGGCCAGCGGCGGCCAGAATTACCGCATCAAGGTCACACGACGTGCCGGCTTCAACCACATCCGTCTGGTTGCCTTCCAGGCCAGGAACACGGTTCAAGCGAGTCCCCACATTCCCGCGGATGTCCACTACCTCAACATCCGGTCGGACAACGCGTAGCTGAGCTGCACGGCGGGGAGAACCCGTACCCACCTTGGCACCGGCCGGAAGCTGCGCCAGAGTGAGCCCGTCACGCGCACAGAGCACATCGCGCACGTCCGCGCGGGGAGGAATGGCCCCCATCCTCACGCCCACTGCATCGCCGGTAGGTAGATCTTTGAGCGAATGCACTGCTACGTCGCACCGATTGTCCAGCAGCGCAGTGCGGAGCGCCGTGACGAACACCCCAGTACCGCCCAGCTGTGATAGCGGCGTGGTCAGTATGTCACCCTCCGTACGTACTTGCACCAGTTCCACGTCCAGCCCGCCAACGGCTGCCAGCATGTCCGCCGTTTGCTGGGACTGGGTCATGGCGAGCGCGCTGGCCCGAGTTCCTAAGCGAACGCTCATCAGCGGTTCACAAAATTGGCGTTTACGGTGCTGTCTGCACCCGCGATCGTTGGCTTTTCGCCGCGGAAATTCGCGCAGCAACCGGGCCTGCACACGTCATACCACGGCCCCAGTTTGGTCATGGCCGGGCGATTCTCGATAGTCAGCGTGCCCTTATCCGGGTTGGTTCTGGTTCGTTCAGAAACAAGGTCCACCAAACCGGAAACAAACTTGGCGTGCGTTGCCGGCGTCGGTGCCCGATCAAAAACCACGCCCAGCTCGGCACAAGTTTCTTTGGCCTCAGTGTCCAGATCCCACACGACTTCCATGTGGTCACTGACAAAGCCCAGCGGCACCACCACCACGCCCTTGACACCCTTGGCTGCCAGATCGCCAATGGCATCGTTGATGTCCGGCTCCAGCCAGGGCACATGCGGAGCACCCGAGCGAGATTGGTACACGAGGGACCAATCGGCCTCCGGTGCCACCTTGTCAATGATCTTTTGGGCCGATGCAAGGTGTTGCGCAACGTACGCGGAGCCAGCAGGGAACGGCTCAGTGCCGAAGTCCCGCGGCTCGTCCGCTGACCGTCCGGAAGCCTCCGCATCCCTGGTGGGAATCGAGTGCGTGGCAAAAAGAATATGCACGGCCGCGTCCAGCTCACCTGCGGCGGTCAGCTCACTGCGGACCTTGGCCAATGACGCACCGGTTCCCTCAATGAACGGCTCAACGAAGCCCGGATGGTCAAAGTACTGGCGCACCTTGTCCACTTCCAACTTGCCATCAAGGCCAGTCTCGGTGAGGGCAATACCGATGTCTTCCCGGTATTGCCGGCAGCTTGAATAAGAGCTGTAGGCACTCGTGGTGACCATCAGCAAGCGGCGATGACCGCCGTCGTACGCCTGTTGCAGGGTTTCCTTGATGTAGGGATCCCAGTTCCGGTTTCCCCACAGCACGGGCAGCGAAATGCCGCGAGAGGCCAGCTCCGCCTCCAACGCTGCCTTCAGCGCACGGTTTTGAGCGTTGATGGGGCTAATTCCGCCATTGGCACGGTAGTGATGACTCACCTCTTCGAGCCGCTCATCCGGGATGCCTCGTCCGCGCGTTACATTGCGCAGGAAGGGAATCACATCCTCCTGACCCTCCGGACCACCAAAGGATGCCAGCAGAATGCCGTCGTAGTCCTTGGGTTTCATCCGCCCCCGGTCCGTCACCGCGTTGGGAACCGCGTCAGGCACGGCGTCAGCCACTGCGTCAGGCACGGCGTCAGGCACGGCGGAAGCGCTCATCGGAGCACCTCAGCGATCTCCGACGTCGTAATCCGGCGGCCAGTGTAGAACGGGATTTCTTCACGCACGTGCATGCGAGCGTCCGTGCCGCGGAGGTGACGCATCAGATCCACCAAATCAAGAACATCATCGGCTTCGAGACGCGAAATCCATTCCCAGTCTCCCAAGGCAAAAGCCGAGACGGTGTTGGACAGGACGCTCGGGAAGTCCCTCCCCAGCATTCCGTGGTCACGCAACATCCGGCCACGCTCTTCAGGTGGGAGGATGTACCACTCGTAGGAGCGTACAAAGGGGTACACACAGACCCAACCCTTGGGCTCCGTGTTGCTCATGTAGGAGGGAATGTGGTTCTTGGCGAACTCGGCTTCGCGGTGCACGCCCATGGCGCTCCATGCCAGTTCGGTGTTGGCAAAAAGGCCCGTGCGGCGAATATCACGGACGGCCTGCTGCAGACCTTCGGCGTTTGGCCCAATGAGCCACACCATAACGTCCGCGTCC
This sequence comes from Acidobacteriota bacterium, assembly GCA_019352125.1. Classification (GTDB taxonomy): domain Bacteria; phylum Actinomycetota; class Actinomycetes; order Actinomycetales; family Micrococcaceae; genus JABBNV01. The sequence continues at coordinate 8,865 of JABBNV010000047.1, forward strand.
CGGCGCATGGCCGAGACATCGTAGGCACCGCGCAGCGTGACCCCCGTGCTGGCTAGTCGCTGGATCAATTCTTCAAATTCGGTGCTGTGGGCACCACTGCCCGCCGCGGCCATGCCGGTTCGCTTGAACACCGTCCAGAGCGTGAAGGGAGCGGCGGCGTTGGCGTCCTCCGACGAAGTTTTGGTGACAGATTCCGCAGATGTGTGGCTCATAGCTACAAGTTTGCCCCTTGCTGGCGAAAACCCGAAACTGAATGGCTCTACAACGCGTAGAAGTTATGAAATTCACAGGTTGCACCCAGAAAGTCAGGCCTTCGGCTCCGGCGCTCCACCGTTTTGCCCAACAGCTCCGCCAGCCTCCGGATAGGCCTCCGGGGAGCGTTCCTTTGAAAGGCCCTTGGGGCGGTCCCTCGAGGCTTCCTGTGCCCTCTCCGCCTGCTGTCCTTGCTCGGCAGCATGACGCGTCACGAACTCGCGCACTTGTGCCCGCGCATCACCTACGACGGCGGCCAGCCCGTTCCCGGACAGCCAGCCACCGAGCACCAGCAGGGAAGGCTGGGCTGAAATCAGCGTGCGGAACGCCGTCACTTTGACCCGTGCGCCCAGCGCCGCGAACGGCAGCGCCCCCGTCCAGCGAACAACGTCCCAACCCACCACATCGTCCGCGCTTACTGGAATGCCCAGCAGCACAGTTGCATCGGCCAGCGCCGCGTCCCGCAATTCTTCATCGCTGGCGGCAGCGTCCTTGGCGTCCCTGCCGTAGGAGAGGCGCAGCACGTGAGTCCCAGGACCCTCCTCTTCACCCAACCAATTCCACTTGGCCGTTGCATGAGTGAGCGCCTTCGCCCGAACGTCAGAGCTTTGCGGCGCCACCAGCACACCGGTACCGCGCGGGGCAGTATCCAACTCGGGCAGATCCACCACCAGAGTAACCAGCGATACATCCGGGCCAACGGCCGGAGCATAGGCTGCAACTTCCGGCAGCTCAGGCTGCAGCAAGCGCACCGCGGCAGGGCCGTCAGTAGCAACCACCAAGACCTCCGCCGCATACGCAGGAACCGCCTTGCCTGCCTCGGCTTGTTCAAGCTCAACACCCCAGCGGCCATCAGGCTGCTCCCGCACCGAGGCAACCTGCGAGCCCAGCCGAATCGTCACGCCGTGGGCCGTCAAGTCTGCCAGCAAAGCCGTGACCAACCGGTTCATACCGCCACGCAGCCCACCCACGGCAGAACCAGCCTTGGCTCCCTCCCTGCCCGCTCGCAGTGCTGCCACAGCGGCGGACAAGGATCCATGTTCACGCACAGCGGCCCGCAGACCCGGCGCAACCATGTCCACCTCAAGCTGTGCCGGATCCGCAGAGTGCACACCACCCACCACAGTTGCCACCAACTTTTCCAGCACGGCATTGCCCATCCGAGCTCGCACCAAATCCGCAACGCTCAACGAATCCGGCCCGGTTCCCACAGACGCGGGCAGCTGCTTGTCCAGACTGGCACGCAGCGAACCTGCAAGACCCAACGCCGAGCGAACCTCGGGAGCCCACGGATCTGCGGGGATTCCTAGAATTCCGGTCTTGGGCAGAGGCGCGGGCCCCTGCGGCAACTGCACCCAGGCACCGGCCGGGTTAGGGCTAACGATCTCCTTCGCCAGGCCCAATTCCGTGGCCAAATCAGCCACGGCAGTGGTTCGCGTGGCAAAGGATTCGGCTCCGCTATCAAGTTCCAGCCCCGCCACCGTGTGCACGCCCACACAGCCACCGGCAGCGTCCTTCGCCTCAATGACGGTCACGGAATACCCAGCAGCAGCAAGGTCTCTGGCCGCCACCAGCCCGGCCATGCCCGCGCCAACAACCAGCGCACGGCGTCGATCATCACGCGGTTTGGTGAAATTCGGTAAATGCAATTGGGGAATCGGACGGCTCGGCATAGCTCCAGCCTAGGGTTCTATTGAGTGGATGAGGTCAACAACTTTGGTCAGCACTGCTGGATCAGTTTCCGGCGGCACGCCATGGCCCAGATTCAACACATGGCCAGGGGCAGCGGACCCAGCAGAAATAACCTCCCGAACGTGGGCCTCCAGTACATTCCACGGAGCGCTCAGCAGTGCCGGGTCAATGTTGCCCTGCAGCACCGTCCTGCCGCCCAATCGACGGTTCGCCTCATCCAACGACAGGCGGTAATCCACCCCCACCACATCCACGCCAACATCCCGCATCGCACCCAATAGCTCTGACGTGCCGGTTCCAAAATGGACCAACGGCGCACCCAGCCCCCGTACATGGTCGAGAGCCCGGGCGGACGACGGCGCCACATGGGTTACGTAATCAGCCAAAGAGAGCGATCCAGCCCAAGAATCAAACAACTGAGCAGCACTAGCCCCCGCTTCCAACTGAGCACGCAAGAACTTTCCGGAGGCATCCGCCGTCCACGCGGCCAGAGCAGACCAGGCTTCGGGATCAGCGTGCATCATGGTGCGCGGGCCCAAATGGTCACGCGAGGGCCGCCCTTCCACCATGTACGCGGCCAAGGTGAACGGAGCGCCGGCAAATCCAATCAGGGGCGTAGTGCCCAACTCCGCAACGGCAATCCGCACGGCTTCGCGAATGGGTTCAAGAGCATCCTCGGTGAGTTCCGGGAGCGCAGCCACATCCGCCGCCGTGCGAATGGGGGCATCCAACACCGGGCCCACACCCGAGACAATCTCCACACCCACACCGGCGAGTTTCAGGGGGATCACGATGTCAGAGTAGAAAATCCCAGCGTCCACCTGATGGCGGCGCACTGGTTGCAGGGTAATTTCCGCGGCCAGTTCCGGCTTGAGGCAGGACTCCAGCATCCCGTATCCACGCCGAGCTTCTTTGTACTCGGGCAACGAACGGCCGGCCTGACGCATAAACCACACGGGGCGGCGGCTGGGCTTACCACCACGGTAGGCAGTGATCAATGGTGAGGTGGCAGTGCGGCCATCCATCAGGGGATGATCAGCGGGAAGCAGCGAGGTGTGGCTAGTCGTCATCCCACAATTCTCATGCCAATGAGCACTCCACGCTAATTTTCTGCCTCGGATATGTCCTATCGCACACCCCAGCATTCTTCTACAGGGCTAAGAAGTCGGTAGCATGGTGTTGCTGTGGTTCTTTTTTCACTGGCTGCTTCGCATGCCGATACCGATCTCGAGACCGTCGCCCGACTGAGCGCTGGTGCCTCCAAGGTGCCCACCTCCTCCCTGCTCAACACCGCTGAACTGCGCGGAGCCGTGGCCTTGGCCACGTGCAACCGCTACGAACTTTATGCTGAGGCCGAAACTGAATCGGAAATCCCCACGGCCAGAGCCGCCTTGCTGGCGGACATCGCAGCGCATAGCCAACTGCCCGAATCTGCCGTCACCGCAGCCTTTGAGACTCACGTTGGCCCCGAGGTATCAGCTCACCTCTTTGCAGTGAGCTCCGGTCTGGACTCGGCCGTAGTCGGCGAACGCGAGATTGCCGGTCAGGTACGCCGAGCGCTTTCTCAGGCACAGCAGGAAGGCACGGCCACTCCCGCCCTCACCCGGCTTTTCCAATCAGCCTCCAAAACTGCCAAGGAAGTTGGCGCCCAGACAGCACTGGGCAGCAGAGGGCTCTCAGTAGTGTCAGTGGCCCTTGACCTCGCCTCTGAATTGGGCGACGGCGATTGGCAAAGTTGGGCAGGAAAGAACGCCTTGGTATTTGGTACCGGAGCCTATGCTGGTGCCGCCATGGCCAAACTGCGCGAACGCGGCTGCACCGACGTTGCCGTCTTTTCCGCCTCAGGCCGAGCCACAGACTTCACGGCCAGCCGCGGTGGATCACCCATCAGCACGCCGGAACTCCCCGATGCTCTGGCACGGGCAGATGTACTGATCGGGGTCAGCGGATCCGATCATCAGCTAGATGCGACCCAAGTGGCTTTTGCCCGTGGCCTGGACCCGAAGCCATTGACGGTGATTGATCTAGCGCTGACCCATGATTTTGATCCGGCAGTGGCTGACCTTCCCTGGGTAGAACTAGTGACCCTAGAATCCGTGCGTCTGGCAGCGCCATCGGAAACCATCGAATCGCTAGAGCAAGCCAGCCACATCGTTACTGCCGCCGCTGCGAAATTTGAACAGACACAAAATGCCCGCTCCGTTGATTCGGCGATTGTGGCCTTGCGGAAGCACACGCTGAGCGTTCTGGACAGTGAGATTGAACGCGTTCGTGCCCAACACGGCTGTACGGCTGCGGCCGAAGAGGTGGAATTTGCCATGCGGCGCATGGTCAAATCCCTCCTCCACATTCCCACCGTGCGCGCTCGGGAACTAGCGGCCGCCGGGCAGCAGGACGCCTATGTTGCGGGCCTCGAGGCGCTGTACGGCATCAGCGTTGAGACCCCACGGCCCGCCGCACCGGAGGCCTCCCCCACGCTTCCCGAGGCAACCGAGCCGCTAGACGCCAACTGTCCAGTTGACCACGCGTCCTGAGCGCTCTTTCTAGGTCTATACAAGTCGCGAACGCTCCAGCCGCTTCCTAAGCGAAGGCGTTGACTCCGGTCAGCTCAGCGGACAACACCCACAGCCGAGTCGCAGCCAAAGGATCAATAGCATGCGTGTCTACCCCGGCAATCCTGGCAGTGGGCGAGCCAGCAACAGTCGGTTCGGCAATATCGCAGTCCTCGCAGTAGACACCACCCCTTCCGCTCAGCACCCCTGCCGTAGCGGCCCACGTTGACGTAGCCGCGCCCTGAGCCGGAGTCTTAAACCCCTGGGCCACCTTGCCCGCCGCGTCCATCCAACCCGCGGCCACCATCTCCTCCTTGGGTAGATGACGCTGCAGCTCAGTCATAATCCCACCGGGATGAACAGCAAATGCCTCAACCCCGTGCCCTCGACCCAAAGCGTTGAGCCCCACGGCAAATAGGCTATTTGCCGTCTTAGCCTGCCCATAGGCCTGCCACTTGTCATAGGGAGATTTCTCAAAGTGCGGATCGTCAAGACGAAGGGGTGAGAGCTTGTGACCTGTAGAGGAAAGCGCGACGACGCGTGCCCCACCGTCCGCAAGCAACGCAGGCCACAGTTGATTGACCAGTGTGTAGTGGCCCAGATGATTGGTGGCAAACTGCGACTCCCAGCCCTTCCCCACCCGAGCCTCCGGGCAGGCCATAATCGCAGCATTGTTGATCAAAATGTCGATGGAGCGGCCACTGGCTAGAAAATCGTGGGCAAAATCCTTCACGTTGGATTGATCGGCCAAATCAAGACTGGCCACCTCAACTTTATCCGAGCCCAGTCCTTCGGCGGTAAGGACGTCCTTGGCATGATCCGGCCGCCTGGCGGGCACTACTACGTGCGCTCCCGCACCCGCGAGCGCACGGACAGTCTCCAGCCCCAGACCGGAATAACCACCCGTAACAATGGCCAACTTCCCCTGCAAATCAATCCCTGAAACAACCTCCTGCGCGGTTGAATCATGGCCAAATCCCGAACCAATTTTTGCTTGCGAACTCATTTAGGTCTC
>JABBNV010000048.1:0-3977 GCA_019352125.1 Acidobacteriota bacterium
AGCACGGTCCGCAAAAGAGGTGCTGAATCAACATCCAGTGCCGCCATTGGCTCATCCAACAACAGCAGTTGCGGGTTCGCTGCCAACGCCCGGGCCACGGCTACCCGTTGGGCCTGCCCGCCGGAAAGCTGAGAGGGGCGGCGGTTCGCAAATTCAGTGGCATCCAGCTCTGCCAGCCAGTGGTCCGCGGTCTTTCGGGCGTTCGCCGGGGAGGCGCCGCGACTGCGCGGGCCAAAGGCCACGTTCTCCTGAACACTCAGATGGGGAAACAGCAGTGCATCTTGGGCAAGGAGCGCCATGCCGCGTTGGTGCGGTGGCCGCCAAACCCTGCTGCCGCCGTCGAGCCTGAACAGGGGAGTGCCGTCCAGCTCCGCGTGCCCGGAATCGGGGCGCAGCAATCCTGCAATAATCCCCAACAGGGTTGATTTTCCCGCCCCATTTGGCCCCAACACCGCTACCGTCTCACCGGGCTGAATGCTGAGCGATACGTTGAAGTTTCGTTGTGCCAGGGTGGCTGCAAACGAGAAAGTCATGGCCGGAGCCCCCGGCTTGGTGTGCTCCGGAAAGTCCCGCGCAGGGGGCGGTACGCCAGTGACACCACGATGATGGCCACGGCAACCAACACCAGTGACAGGGCGACGGCGGCATCAGGGTCAGTTTCGCGTTGCAGGTAGATTTCCAGCGGCAATGTTCGGGTGACCCCTTGCAGGCTGCCCGCAAAGGTCAACGTGGCCCCAAATTCGCCCAATCCTCGGGCGAAGGCCAACACGGCGCCGGATGCCAAACCGGGCAGAACAAGGGGCAAGGTTACTCGGCGCAGCACGGTCCACGGGGCCGCGCCCAGAGTCGCAGCTATGGCCTCGTACCTGGTGCCAGCGGTGCGGAGGGCACCCTCCAAGGACACCACCAGAAACGGCACCCCCACAAAGGTCTGGGCCATGATGACGGCGGTGGTAGAGAAGGCGATGTGGATTCCTGCTAGCTCCAGACTTTTCCCCAGGAGGCCCTGTCTGCCAAAGGTGTAGAGCAGCGCAATGCCACCCACCACTGGCGGCAGTACCAGCGGCAACAGCACCAAAGAGCGCAGTAGCCGTTGCCCGGGGAAATGCCCGCGGGCCAGCAGCATGGCCAGTGGAACCCCCAACACCACGGCGCATGTTGTACTAGCGGCGGAGGTTTTCAAACTGAGCAGCAATGCGTCCAGCGAAGATTCTGAGGTGACTAGCGGAACAAACCGCGTCCAGTCCACGCGCAACACCATGGCCAGTAACGGCACCAGCATGGCGGTGGCGGCAACAGCCCCGATGGCGTAGATCCACCGCGGGACGGCGCTGAAACTGGTTGTCGAAGTCATGAGCTACGGTGCACCAAAGCCTGCAGCAGCCAACGTTTTTTGACCGGCGTCGCTCTGGACGAAAGCATCAAAAGCGTCCGCTAGGGCTTTGTTCTTGGTGGTGTTCACGGTGGCAATGGGGTAGTGATTAACCGCCTTGTCTGCTGCCGCAAAGGGAATGCCTTTGACCTTGGTCCCGGTGCCCTTGACGTCCGTGGCGTAGACCAGACCGGCATCCGCCTCACCGGAGATCACCTTGCCCAACACATCCGTGACGTTGGATTCCTCGCTCACCGGGGAGATCTTGGTTCTGGTGGCGTCTTCCACCTTGTGTGCGGCCGCGCCACACGGTACTTGAACAGCGCACAGCACCACTTTGACGCCCGGTTTGGCCAGGTCCTGAAGTGAGGAAATGTTGGCCGGGTTGCCCGGTGGCACGGCAATTGAGAGAACGTTGCTGGCGAAGTTGGCTGGGGTTCCGTCCACCAGCGAAGCCTTGACCAGCTTGTCCATGTTGGCCGTGTCCGCAGAGGCAAAAACATCCGCAGGCGCACCCTGGGTAATTTGGGTGACCAGGTCCGATGAGCCAGCAAAGCTAAAGGAGATCCTAGTGCCGGGGTGAGTGTGTTGAAACTGATCCGCCAGCGAGGTGAAGGTTGCCTTGAGCGAGGCAGCCGCAAACACAGTGATGCCCCCAGAAAGTTCCTGGCCGGGTGACGCACCGGAAGCGGCGGAACCTGGGCCGCCCCCGGACGTGGCTGGCGGCGTCGTGCTTGAACACGCCGTAAGGAGCAGCGCAGGCGCTACCACGGCAACCACCGCTGATGTCAGCAGGTGGCCAGAGCTGGGGAATATTCTCATGGATCCCTTAGCGACTTAGTGGGGTGTTTCGATAATGACGGTGGTGGCCTTGACGACGGCGGTAGCCAGGGACCCGGGTTCCAGCTTCAACTCGCGGACGGCCTCGCTGCTCATCAGGGAGACCACGCGGAAGGGGCCGCACTGCAACTCCACCTGCGCCATCACAGTGTCCATAACAATGTCCGTCACCAGGCCGGTAAAGCGGTTTCGGGCGGAGCTGCCGCGTTGCACGGCGTCCGGTGCGGCGGTGGACTGCGCCTTGGCCAGTTGCGCCAACTCTGAACCCTGAACTACCAGTCGACCGGACGAATCCTTAGCTGCAGTCAGTGCGCCCTGATCCACCCAGCGGCGCAGTGTGTCGTCACTGACGCCCAGTAAAACGGCGGCCTCGGCAACTCGAAATGTTGGCATAGCAACCAGCATAGTTCCTCATCTGCGGAATAAAGCAGTAAAAAACCCCGCATATCCCCACCAAACGAAAGCGCATGTCCCTTTTTTCAGCCCTCCCGTGCGCATAACACCAATATGTCCACGGGAGCAGCACAAAAAGGGACATGCGCATCGGAGGGGTGGGGTTTCCTGGCCGGTGCGGTGGCAAAGTACCCTTGGAGCGTGAAGGTTCTTGTGATTGGCCCCGGCGGCCGCGAACACGCCATTGTCCGTTCCTTGCTGCGGGATACCAACGTTTCCGAGGTGCATGCGGCACCGGGTAACGCCGGGATTGCCCAGTTGGTGCCCACGCATGCAGTCACTGCCACGGATCCAGCGGCCGTAACCGCGCTGGCCGTGAAGCTGGATATTGATCTCGTGGTCATTGGCCCGGAGGCTCCGCTGGCCGCTGGCGTTGCCGATGCTGTGCGTGCCGCAGGCATTCCAGTGTTTGGCCCGAGTAAGGAAGCTGCTGCGTTAGAAGCCTCCAAGGCGTTTGCCAAGCAGGTCATGGCGGAGGCTAGCGTCCCCACAGCGATGGCTCGGGTTGCCAGCACGGCCGAGGAAGCCGCAGATGCTCTGGACGCGTTTGGCGCTCCCTATGTTGTCAAGGATGACGGTTTGGCTGCGGGTAAGGGCGTGGTGGTCACAGGGGATCGCGACGAGGCGTTGGCTCACGCGCAGAGCTGCTTCGATGTGGGTGGAAACGTGCTCATCGAGGAATACCTGGACGGCCCGGAAGTTTCCCTCTTTGTCCTCTCCGACGGCCACACCGTAGTCCCGCTGGCCCCGGCGCAGGATTTCAAGCGAATTTACGACGGCGATGCCGGCCCCAATACCGGCGGCATGGGCGCGTATTCACCGCTGGAATGGACTCCGGCCAATTTGGTGGCTGAGGTGATTGAGCGGGTGGCTCAGCCCACGGTTGATGAGATGGCCCGCCGGGGAACGCCCTTTGTAGGTGTGCTGTATTGCGGTCTGGCTCTGACTTCCCGCGGGCTGCGCGTAATTGAATTCAACGCGCGGTTTGGGGATCCCGAGACGCAGGCAGTACTTGCGCGACTCAAGACGCCGCTCGGTGGCTTGTTGATGGCAGCTGCTCGCGGTGCCTTGGCGGACATCGATGAGCTGCGCTGGAGCCCGCAGACTGCTGTCGCTGTGGTGGTTGCGGCGGCAAACTACCCTGATGCGCCGCGCACGGGCGATCGCATTCGCGGTTTGCGCAAGGCCAATGCCTTGCCAGATGTTCACGTATTGCATGCGGGCACGGCCCTGGACGACGACGGCAAGGTAGTCAGCGCGGGCGGCCGGGTGCTGGCGGTGGTTGGGCTGGGCGATGATTTACAGGACGCGC
>JABBNV010000048.1:3987-14254 GCA_019352125.1 Acidobacteriota bacterium
GTTGACCTGATCCGACTAGTGGGTTCACAGCACCGGACGGATATTGCGGCCAAGGCTGCGCACGGGGAGATAGAGATACCGCCGCTGCGGGTAGCGGCTAGTGGACGCGAGGCAGAGCAGGCATGAGAACGCCCACGGAACTCACTGGCTGGGTCCATACCTATTCGGGCAAGGTTCGGGATCTATACGTACCCGCCGAAGACAACGCTGTAGCCAAAGCTCACGGAGACGTGGTGCTAGTGGTGGCGAGCGATCGCATCAGCGCCTTTGATAGTGTTCTGGATTCCGAAATTCCGGACAAGGGGCGGGTACTGACGCAGCTGAGTTTGTGGTGGTTTAGCCAGCTCAATGTCCCGCACCATGTAGTGGCTACAGCGGTAGAGGACGGTGTGCCGAAGGCAGTGCACGGCAGGGCCATGATCTGCAAGAAGCTCACCATGTTCCCGGTGGAGTGCATTGCGCGCGGTTACCTCACCGGCTCAGGGCTAATTGAGTACAACGAGCACCAAACGGTGTGTTCCCTGCCTTTGCCTGCCGGACTGGTGGACGGTTCACGGTTGGCCGAACCCATTTTCACGCCGTCCGCCAAGGCCGAGGTGGGCGAACACGATGAGAACATCACCTTCGGTGCCGTCCAGCAGCTGGTAGGTGCTCAGGTTGCCGAGGAACTGCGCGAGCGAACGCTGGAGATCTACTCCCGCGCGGAGCGCATTGCCCGCAGCCGAGGCATCATTTTGGCCGATACCAAGGTGGAGTTTGGGGTGGACCCCATTACGGGTGTTATCACGCTGGGCGATGAGGTATTGACGCCGGATTCAAGCCGCTTCTGGGCGGCAGACACCTGGGAGCCAGGCAAGGCGCAGCCCAGCTTCGACAAGCAGTACGTGCGGGACTGGCTCAAGAGTGCAGAGTCTGGTTGGGACCCCAAATCCAACACGCCCCCGCCAGCTCTGCCCGCCGTGGTGATTGAACGCACACGCGAACGCTACATTGAGGCGTACCAAAAGCTCACGGGCGAAGAGTTTAGCGCCGTCTAGCGGGGCTGTTCATGTAAGGCCGAAGGATGGGCCCACGATTCATTCGTCAGGGATATTTCTTGTGTCATGTCATCAAGGAATCGGATCACTACATCACGTTCTGCGGTGGTTAACCTTGCGGCAGCATTGAACCGCTTGGCCTGCTGACGCCCCACGGTGTCCATAGCCGCCAGACGCGTTGTAGGCGTAATCGAAATGGCCAGGGCGCGCCTGTCATGTGGGTGCGGTTGGCGGACTATGTGGCCAGCGTGCTCAAGCCTGTCCAGCAGCTTGGTGGTGGAGGCCGTGGAAATTTGCAGACGGTTGGCGATAGCGCCAGGGGTAGCAATTTCGCCGGTGTTGCCGGCGACAATCAAAAAGTGAAGGGCGCGCATATCTGACTCGTTCAGTTTCATGTATTTCAATGATGCGTCCGAAAGTTGCTGTTCTGCGGTGCGCAGCCGGCCCAACGCAGCCATCAGCGCACCGATGTGAGCGACGTCCGTGTCCGCCATTGCGGAACGGTCTACCAGCTTGCTGTCCGGGTCTGCCGCATTCACGTCGTAGAGGTTGGTGGGCACCGATGTGGGTGATGCCTCGATACTGGCCATGTTCGTCATTCTAGCCGTCACGCCATATAACCAGCCAAACATATTGCACGCTTTGGTTTTATCTAGCTAAACTAGATAAAAATTGAGTAGATATCGGAGATTAGCTGATGCGCACCGCCAAGATGCCGAAGTGGTTGAGGATTTTGTTGCCTGCAGTGTTGATCGTCATCTGGGTTGCTGGCGGTTCCATCGGGGGGTCTTATTTTGGCAAGGTCAGCGAAGTTTCATCCAATGACCAGACCACCTACCTGCCATCCTCTGCCGACGCCACCAAAGTGCAAAAGCTGTTGGGCGAGTTTCGTGGATCCGATCAAATCCCCGCAGTCGTCGTGTTTTCCAGTGATGCTGTGCTGAGCCAATCAGACATCTCCGCAGTGTCCACCGCGGTTGCAAAACTGCGGGACATTCCCGGTGTGGGGGCTCTATCTCCAGGTATTCCCTCCGGGGACGGCAGGGCTGTGCAGGCGTTCGTGCCTATTGCATCCACGGCGGATATTGGCGCGGCGGTAGCTAGCATTGGCACCTCCTTGCGGGGCTCCGTTCCTAGTGGCGTGTCGGTTCATGTCACCGGCCCCGCCGGCTTCACGGCAGATCTCATCGAAGGATTTTCTGGAATTGATGGGATCCTGCTGGGTGTAGCCCTCTTGGCTGTCTTCGTCATCCTGATTCTGGTCTACCGTTCCTTGCTGCTCCCCGTTGCCGTGCTGGCCACCAGCCTCTTTGCGCTGTGCGTTGCTCTACTGAGCGTGTGGTGGCTGGCCAAAGCCGGAATTCTGACGCTAAGTGGGCAAACTCAGGGAATCCTCTTTATTTTGGTGATCGGCGCTGCCACGGACTATTCCCTGCTGTACGTGTCGCGGTACCGGGAGCAGTTACGCGTCAGTAACGGCAAATGGGACGCCAGTGTGGCTGCCATCCGGGGGTCAATCGAACCCATTGCTGCCTCCGGTGGAACCGTCATTGCGGGCCTCTTGTGCCTGTTGTTCAGTGATCTGAAATCCAACAGTTCACTGGGGCCGGTTGCGGCCATCGGGATTTTCTTCGCCATGCTTGCAGCGCTCACACTTCTGCCAGCACTGTTGTATGCCTTTGGCCGGAACGCTTTCTGGCCTCGGCGGCCCCGGTTTGAGCCAGAGGTGGTGGCGGCAGAGCACGGTATGCAAGCCAGTGGCCTCTGGATCAAACTCGCCCGGGCAATCAAGCGCCGCCCCAGAATGATCTGGGTAGTGACAACGGCTGTGCTGCTGTTAGGGGCTTTTGGGGCGACGTCGCTCAACGCCACCGGAGTGCCACAGTCGGCGCTGGTGTTGGGTCACTCAGAAGCCCGTGATGGCCAAGCCGTTCTGGGCGAACATTTCCCGGCCGGTACAGGCAGCCCAGTATTGGTAGTCGTCCCGAAGTCTGAACTTCAGCTGGCGGCCAACACGATGCTGACTCTGGACGGCATCAAAACCGTCTCCGTGGTTTCAGCCGCGGTTCCCAGTGGTGCCGCCACGGTGACAGCGCAGGGAATTCAGGCCGGTGGTGCCCCCGCGTCGGGGGCTGCGTCTGGGGCTGCGGTGCCCGAGCCCAAGGTGGTCAGTGGTGACGTCATGCTCCAAGGCACGCTGGAAGCTGCCGCTGACTCTGGCTCTGCTGCCGCCGTCGTGCGTGAGCTCAGGGGTAAGTTATCCAGCGCAGTGCCTCAAGCCTTGGTGGGTGGGGTCACTGCCACTGCGATTGACACTAATGATGCCTCGATCCACGATCGCAACCTCATCATCCCCGTGGTGCTTGCAGTGATTCTGCTGCTTCTGATGATGCTGTTGCGGTCCATCCTGGCTCCCGTGCTACTGGTCTTGACGACTGTCATTTCCTTTGGCGCGGCTCTAGGCGTTTCAGCTTTCTTCTTCAACCAGGTATTTCATTTCCCAGGCGCTGACCCGTCGGTTCCGCTGTTTGGCTTCATCTTCCTGGTAGCACTGGGGATCGATTACAACATCTTCCTGATGACCCGCGTCCGGGAGGAATCAGTACAGAAAGGCACTCCGGAGGGGATTATCCGCGGGCTGGTGATCACCGGTGGCGTGATTACCTCGGCTGGACTAGTGCTCGCAGCCACTTTTTCCGCACTTGGCGTGATCCCCATCTTGTTCCTGGCGCAGATTGCGTTCATCGTGGCGTTTGGAGTTCTGTTGGACACCTTTATTGTGCGCTCGCTGCTGGTTCCCGCACTCAGCTATGACATCGGAAAAGCCATTTGGTGGCCGTCCAAGCTGGCCCGGCCAGCGGATGCCCGCAGCATCGATGTGGCACCCTAGACCACTCATCGACGCTTGCCGACGACGGAGACGATGGCGGCCAGCAGGGCGACGGCGGCAAATACTGACACAGCGAGCTCGAACCCGGTAGTAGCAGCGACGGTGTGGCTTCCGGCGGTCACTGTCCCGGATGCAAGCACGTAGAGGACCGCTCCGAGAGCCACGCCCAGAGATGTGCCGACGCCGCGGGTCATGTTCATTACGCCACTGACCATGCCTGCCTGATGCGTGTGGCCCGCCGCGGCAACGGTGGCGTTGTTGGCTGGAGTGAACAAACCTAGCCCCACTCCGATCACACCCAGCGCGGAACCGGCTAGCCAGAGATTTCCGCCGGAGTATGCCAGGACGGCTAAGGAGGCAGCCGCCAAGGCCATGCCCAGGGAAGTGGGTACTCTGGGCCCGAAGCGGTCCGCCATGGCTCCGGCCGCGGGTGCAATCATCGCCAGCCCGATGGGCAGGATGGTCAACAGTAGCCCCGCCTGTACCGGCGGCATGGAATGAGCGGCTTCAAAATACAGGGGAGTAACGAAGAGGACGCCAAAGAGGACCAAGTAGCTCAATACACCGGTAGCGATGCCTCGGGAGAAGGTCCCTGTCCGGAAAAGTCCCACGTCAACCAGGGGGTGGGGGGCCCTGCGTTCCCAGAGCACAAAAGCCGCGAAGAACACCATGGCTGCCACCAGTAACACGGGGACTATGGGGTGAGTGAACCCGAGCCGTGAGGCCTCGGAGAGGGCCAGCAGAAGCGTGCCGGTTGCGGGCATGAGAAATAGCAGGCCAACCCAGTCCAGCCGAACCTTGGGCGCCTTGACCAGGGTGCGAGGGAGCAGGAACCACCCCAACACCAGGCCAATGATTCCCGCCGGGATGTTGACGTAGAACACCCATCGCCAACCCCCGGCCCCCACTAGTAGGCCGCCCACGGAAGGTCCCATGGCCAGGCCCACTGCCTGGGCGGCCCCCTGCAGGCCGATCGCCTTGCCAAGCTTGCCAGGAGGCATGCTAGTGCGGATCAGCGCGACGCTGTTGGCCTGCAACATTGCGGCTCCAACAGCTTGCACCGCGCGGGCCACCAACAGCCAGGCGATGTCTGGGGCCAGGGCGCAGGCCAGCGAGGCCAGCGTGAAAAGTGCAAAACCGTAGGTATAGAGCAGCTTGCGGCCCAGCATGTCCGCGAGGCGCCCGATCGCGGAGATGCTGCCCACTAGGACCAGTAAATAGATCAGTGCGACCCATTCGGTTTGAGCCAGGGAGGCGTTCATTTCTGTCTTGATGCTAGGAATCGCCAGCGTCACGATGCTTGCGTCCAACTGGCCCATGAATGCGCCAATGCACACGGTGGCCACCACCAGCCATGGCGCCGATGGCAGACGGCGTACCCAATCCGGTCTGGCGGGTTCCTGAAGCAGTCGCTTCCACCACGCCTGAGGGCCGCGAGCGCCCGGTGCATATTGTTCTGACATAGAACTATTCTATGTCAGAAAATATCCTGGGAGATAGCATGGGACTATGACCCCCACGGACCCAGCGCTCCCCGAGCCACCCAGCGAACCAGTGCGCGCGGTGGGAGATGCTTGGTCCCTGACGGACGTGATCACCCGTCTGCGGCGCATTCTGCGTTCCAGCGTTCGCCATGAGTTTCCCTGGGAATCGTTGCCCATGGCTCAGGTGGAAATCCTTCAACGCCTTGCGGAGGAACCGGATCTGGGCGTCAGCGAGCTCGCTGCTAGACAGCGTCTGCCCACGAACACCGTCAGCAACCTGATTCAACAAATGGTGGTTTCCGAGTTGGTCAGCCGCGCTCCACGGCCGGGGGACCGGCGGGCTCAGAATTTGCGGCTCACCGGCACCGGGGCGGAATTGTTGCAGTCCTGGCAAAACGCCAATGAACGCCGCGTTGCCAGTGCCTTGTCTCGGTTGCCCAGCCATCGGCGAACCGCCATTGAGGAAGCTATCCCCGCGCTCTCGGATCTTGCCACTCTTCTGGAGACGGACGAAGAAACCGACACGGCCATTGAGGCGGACGTCGAGAAGCCGCGGGCACGGTAAGAAATCAGCCTACCTGGCCCACGGCGTCGGTAATGGAAATCGATCCCGCTATGCGCTGCTGCGTGCTGCCCTGATCTCCAGGATGTTATCCAGCGCCAATGTGGCACGCTCGGAAGCTCCGGCCGCAGCAAAGTGATCCTTGGCTTCGATCAGCATGGCCAACGCGTCATCCGTCTGGCCGATAGCCTTCTTCGCCTTGCCCAGTAGCAGGGCAACTTCGCCGGCCGTGTGGCGCGCCAGTGAATCATGTAGTGCGTAGATTCCGGTGAGAATCTCCACTGCCTGCGCCTGCTCCCCCGTGAGGTAGAGCCAGCGCGCGCGGATCAGCTGAACTTCCAACTCGTCGCCGGAGTTGGCGCCCACCACGGACTGTGCCAGCTCCGCACGCTCAATGGCTTCCAGAGTGTCCGGCTCAACAATGCCAGCAGAGAGCCGAACGGAGGCCGTGGCCTTGTTGAAGCGGGCCCACAATGCCAGATCATTGGCGGGGGAGAGGAGGTTGGCGGCACGCCCATGGTAGGCCAGGCCTTGCTCCACATCGTGGCGCATGAAGGCCACGTTGCCCACCACCCAGTAAATTTCTCCGGCCAGCTGCGGCAGGATGTTGTCATCCACCAGGTCGGAAAGGATCTTGCTGTAGCGCCAAGCCTCTTCGAGCTGTCCGCTTTCGGCCAGCGCCCCAACGAGCGTCCGCAGGGCGGAAATATAGCTGCCGGATTCGTGCGCAAGGGATGTTCCACGGGCGACGGCGATGCTGGCGTGTTCTGCGGCGAGCGTGAGCTGCCCAGCGCCCAGACATGCAGACGCAAATAGTTGCTCGGCGCGAACCGCCAGTGCTGGGGTGTCTTGGGAGAGGGGGTGGGAAAGGACTGCGCCTATGGAGGTCTTGGCGGCTTCCCATTCACCGTTTTTCAGCAGCGCGGAGGCGTTCAGGTAGGCCATATTCCACCAGGAAACAATGTCCTTATTGGTCTGCGCTAATTCGGCAGCCTGCGCGGCATGTGTGGCGGCGGAGGTGTAATCGCGCATATCCCATGACTGCCGTGCATACAGGGAGGAGAGCAGAAAGCTGGTTTCCTCCTCGGAGACTGGAGTGGTCCATTCCTGAACTGCGTGCGGAGCAAGCTCCAACTGCTTCGCCAATTGTTGGATGACGTCATAGGTAGGCTCCCGACGGCCGTTCTCCAGCAAGGACACGTAACTGGCAGAATACAGATCCCCGCCGAGCTCCGCCTGAGTCAGCCCGCGAGCCAGCCGTTCTGCTCGCAACCTATCGCCAAAACTGTTCCCCACTGCTTCCTCCTCCGATTGACGATGTCACCGCATTAAAATAATGAACGCTAACTACTGTCTAGCCCTTGACAGCTCGCTTACATTAGATTTTACAATTAGTGTCAACGCACGAGAGACCATTCGGGCCTTTTGTCAGAAATATTTAGGCGGATCTTATGAAGAAGAAGCTTGCGGCCACGCTCATGCTTGCAGCCGTTGTTGGTGTTGGCAGCCTGGCTTCGACTGGTGCGCTTAGCGCTGCACCAGGTAACTGGCCCGACAGCGTTCACGTTTTGGCTGGCCCGGGTAACTGGCCTGACGGTGGAACCTTGTTGGCCGGCCCCGGTAACTGGCCGGACGCCGTCTCCGTTCTCTGGTAGGACTTTCAGTACCACTCAACAGCAAAATTAGGGGACTCCGCCGCTGGTCTAACCAGAGTGGGGTCCCCTTTTTGCTGCAGTCCAAACGACTACCCACAAACCCATGCAAATGGACCAAACACCGTGCCGCGCCCGGGGGTTTCGTCCGTTTGCCGGTGTTTAGTCGGTGCGGGCCGGCGCGGCCAAAACAAAAGGGACCTTCTCGCGTGAGAAAGTCCCTTTATCTGGTCGGGGTGACAGGATTTGAACCTGCGGCCTCGTCGTCCCGAACGACGCGCGCTACCAAGCTGCGCCACACCCCGATCCATTGAATTTCCCGCCCACACCCAAGCATCAAGGCCTTGACGCAAAAGGGGGGAACAAGAAAAGCAACTTCTCAAGGATAGCGGATCAAGCCCTCCGGCGCGAAACGGGGGCGGCTGGTCAACCAATACACAGCAAACCTGCCGGATTTCCATGGCTACCTCTTAGCGAACGCGGGAAGGATAGAAACCGGGGCTAATGTTCAGGAGGGTAGTGCTCGCGTGAAAATTCGCTATCAACGTGATGGCACCTCTCACGGAAGTTTAGGTGGTACGTGGCGTGGCTGATGCTGTGGCAAACGTTGCCACCGCAGGTGGTTTTTGCGCGTTGGTGCTCCTCACTCTGGCAGCGGCTGTCGGCGTCGTGATGCAGGCTGGTCAGCCTCCCCTTTTGCTGCCCAAAAAGTTCAGGCTTTCGCCAAAATTGGCGCAAGTGCAGTTGAGTTCTCTGCACCGGAACATTTCATTAACGTCGACGGCGTTTGTCGCCTTGCACGTAGGCGCTCTGATGGTGGCAGGAACGGGCGGATTGCATGTGCGCAATGCACTGATTCCGCTACTGGATACGCTCAAACCCTGGTGGCTCACCCTGGGCACCGTCAGTTTGGATCTGCTGTTGGCTGTCCTGGCCGCGAGTCTGCTCGGCAACACGCTGAGTCCGCGCGGCGTTAAGGTGCTGCGCTGGCTCAGTTATGCGATGTGGCCGGTGGCGCTGGCCCATGCCATCGGGGGTGGGACGGATGTGACTAGCGCTTGGTTTGAGGTGTTCGCCATTGTGTCTCTGGTCACGGTGGGTGTGGCAGTTTTGTGGCGGGTGGCCACGGGCTACATCGAGCCAGTCAACAGAAAGCCGCACGTTCCCCACGAGCCTATTCAAGAGTCAGCAGGGGACCGTTACACCAGTGAATCCTGCCAGGCCGAGTTGAGCGCGGCGAACCTGCCGCCGTCGGAAATGAGCTCTTCCGGCGTGCCGTCCTCCACAATCTTTCCGTCATGAACCACCAGCACACGATCCGCGATCTCCACCGTTGAGAGGCGGTGGGCAATAATCAGAGCCGTGCGTCCAGCGCTCACTGTGCCAGCGCCGTCGTCCGTTGCTCCTAAAAGCTTTTGCAAGCCCTGCTGCACCATGCGCTCGGAAGGGATATCCAGCGAGGAAGTTGCTTCGTCAAGAATCAGCACCGCCGGGTTGGCAAGGAAAGCCCGCGCAAAGGAAATCAACTGGCGTTGACCGGCGGACACCCGGCCACCGCGCTTGTTCACATCAGTGTCGTAGCCATTCGGCAGGGACTCAATGAAGTCATCGGCACCCACGGCCTGGGCTGCCGCAACAACCTCCGCGCGCGAGGCCTCCGGCTTGCCCAGGGCAATGTTGTCCGCCACGGAACCGCTAAACAGGAACGCTTCCTGCGTGACCATGACAACGGCCTTGCGGAGATCCCTGGAGGAGAGCTGGTTTAGCTGCACGCCATCCAGTGTCAGTTCGCCGCTGGTGACGTCATAAAAGCGTGCAATCAGCTTGGCCAGGGTGGATTTGCCGGCACCGGTTTGCCCCACGACGGCGACCGTTTGGCCAGCGGGAATGTGCAGATTCATGGTGGGCAACACGATGGTGCCGTTGCCGTAGCCAAACTCCACATCCTTGAAGTTGATCTCGCCGCGCGGGTGTTCCAGCGGAATGGGATGCTTTGGCGGCCGCACCGTGGGAACTTCTTCCAACAGCCCGGATACCTTCTCCAACGCGGCTTGAGCGGATTGGAAGGAGTTGTAGAACATGGCCATGTCCGGCACTGGCTGGAAGAACCGCTTGGTGGAAAGCAAGAGGGCCAACAGCGCACCCACCTCGATGCCGCCGTCGAGTACTCGCAAGCCGCCCACCAGCAAAACTACTGCTACTGCCAAATTTCCAATCAGCACCAACCCGGGCTGAAAGACTCCGTTCAGGTTGATGGAGCGGACGGTCACCACGCGGTATTCCTCCGCCAACTGGTCATAGCGTGCGGCGTTGTCTCGCTCGCGTCGGTACGCCTTGACCGCACGGATGCCCGTCATGGTTTCAATGAAGTGCACAATCAGCTTGGCGGACACCACGCGGGAGGCGCGGTAAGCCAACTGGGAGCGCTTCTGGTACCAGCGGGAGAGGAAGTACATGGGTACGCCCGCCAAGAGCACAATGAGGCCGGTGCGCCAATCCAGCGTAAAAATGGTGACGGCGGTGAACAGCATGAACATCACGCCGGAAGCCAGGGAGGAAACGCCGGAATCCAACAGTTCCCGCAGGGCATCCAGATCCGAAGTTTGGCGGGAAATGATGCGTCCCGAGGTGTACTTTTCGTG
>JABBNV010000049.1:0-1198 GCA_019352125.1 Acidobacteriota bacterium
CAACACCTGGGCCGGTTGGAACAAATTGTGGAGAACCTCAACCACGCCGCAGGGGAGCTGGACGGTCAGCTCAAGGTTGCCCAGAAGGATCCAGACCCGAGAATTCGCGAGGTCTACGCCCAAACGCTCGGGGTACATGTGCAGCAAATTCTGGAGACCTCAACCGGCGTCCGCAAGGCACTTGCCGCGTCCGCGCAGCCCATAGTCGCCGTGGGGCTGGGCGAGCTGACCCGCAAACTGGATGTGGAAACCGCCATGCTGGCCAACTGGTCGCGCACCTACCAGCAGCTGGGGCAGCCGGAGTACTTTTTGGGATTCCCCGCTGTGCCCGATAGCGCCAAGCAATCACCTGCTGACAAGCAACCGCGGCCGCACAATTACCGCAAGGGGGCGGCATGAAAATAGCGCAACGCATCACCATGATTTTTCGGTCCAAGGCCAACGCCACCATTGATCGCTACGAAGATCCGCAGCAGACCATGGACTACTCGTACCAGAAGCAACTGGCCGCACTGCACGACGTCCGCCGTGGGATTGCTGACGTAGCTACTAGCAGGCAACGGCTGGAAATCCAGGCCAACGAACTGTTTGGTGCCATGGAGAAACTCCACAGCCAAGCGGCCACGGCGCTCTCGCTGAACCGTGAGGATTTGGCCAGAGCTGCTTTGACTCGCCGCGCCGCCTTGGGCGAGCAACTGGCGGAGATCAAGACTGCTCGGGATGGCCTCTATGACCAGGAAACCAGGCTCACAGTGGGTCTTGGCCAATTGCAGACCCGGGTTGAATCCTTCCGCACCCGTGCGGAGACCATTAAGGCGAGCTACTCCGCCGCCGAGGCGCAGAGCCGAATCGGGGAATCGCTCAGCGGCCTGAGCAGCGAAATGACGGCTGTCAATGATGCGATGACCAGAGCTGAAGACCACGCCCGTACCATGACCGCACGCTCGGCAGCACTGGACGAGCTGCTCTCCACAGGCGTCCTGGCCGACCCGGGCAAGCCATACCGGGACCCGATCACGCACCAATTGGACCAGCTCTCCGCGGAAAACCAAGTGGAGGAAGAACTGGCCAAGCTCCGTGCGGCCAGAGCTGTTGACGACGGGTCCGGAAACTAGCCCTCACTAATGGTGCCCCTGTGGGTGTCAAAAGTGTAGGTCTTGCTCACCTGTGGATTGGCCGCTTGGGCTGGACCTTCAGC
>JABBNV010000049.1:1208-2385 GCA_019352125.1 Acidobacteriota bacterium
CGGTAAATCATCCAAGTTGGGACGGCCGTCGTAGGCAGCCAGCAGAGTCCCGCGAGTGGTCACTGCCAACGCCGGAATCCGGTACTGGTGATAGCCGCCCACCCCGCGAGTGGCTAGGACTCGCTCAAAGTCCGAGTGCTTGATTTCCGCGTGCCTGATAGTTGTCATCGCGGCCTTAGAGCACCTTCAGGCCAACGTGCGCAGCCAGCAGCGGCGCCATCAACTGCAACTGGTAGTCATCAATCACAGCCCCAGCCAGACTGCCAACACCATTGAGCGTCCGGAAGTCACTGGTGCGCAGATCCACATCTTTCAGCGTTGCGGCACGGACGTCCAGCGTGCCAATGGTGCAGTCCTTGAAGGCCACGCGGGTCAGTGTGGCACCGGAAAAGTCCAGCTCGTTGATGATGCAGCCAGTGATCAGCAAATCCGTGACCTTCGCAGCCCGTAGATTCAGGAAGTCGATCTTGCCGCCGTCAATGTGCACGCTAGCAACCGTGCTTTCATACAGTTCTGCCGAACCCTAACGTGGGGCAACCAGCTCAACTTCGCGCCAGGTACTGCGAATGGCGGTCAGCACAGGGGCGAAGGAGGCCTCGAGGCGGCAGTTCCGGAACCGAACACCCCGCATCTGCGCTTCGTGAAAACTGGCTCCAGCGAGTTCGCAGTCAATGAAGTCCGTGGAGCTCAAATCCAAGCCATCCAAGCTCGGGCGCTCAAATCGGAGGCCGTCGTAGGTATCCCCGGCGTAAAACTGCTCCTGTGCATCCGCATCACGCGGCTCGCCCAACTCCAGAGGGCTGATCCGCGGTGCCATCAACTTGGCAGCCATCAGGCAGCGCGCTTCGCCGTGCTCAACGCCATCACGATCATGTCACTGAACGTCTGCTGCCGCTCCTGTGAACTTGTCTCCTCGCCGGTTACCAAGTGGTCAGATACCGTAGCCAACGTCAGCGCCCGCCGTCCGTATTTTGCCGCCAGGGTATACAGGGCGGACGTCTCCATCTCCACGGCAAGCACGCCGTAGTCGGCCAGCTGCATGCAGAGCTCATTGCGATCGTTGTAGAACGAATCGGACGTGAAGAGACCGCCCACTTGGGCTGGGAGACCTGCTTCAGTGGCTGCCGCATAGGCGTGCTGGAGCAGTGTGAAATCAGCGCAGGGGGCAAAATCGATT
>JABBNV010000049.1:2395-14225 GCA_019352125.1 Acidobacteriota bacterium
AAATCGATTCCGTGGAAACGCAGGCGGTTAGTGGACGCATCGGTACAAGCACTCTGGGCAATAATCACATCCCGCATCTTCGCTTTTTCGCTGATGGCGCCGCAGGTTCCCACTCGAATGATGGTCTGCACGTCGTAATCCTTCATCAGTTCCGTGGCGTAAATGGCCATGGACGGCTGCCCCATTCCACTGCCCTGAACTGACACGGGAAGGCCTTCGTAAGTGCCGGTGAAGCCGAACATATTGCGCACCGTCGTGTACCGAACAGGTTTGTCCAGGAATGTATGTGCAATCCATTCGGCGCGGAGCGGATCTCCTGGCATGAGGACGGTGGGGGCAATTTCTCCAGGCTGCGCGCCAATGTGAATAGACATGGTTCCAGCCTATCGCCGCCCACTGTCAGAGGTGGAGCTTACGCTGTAGCCATGAGGTTTTGTCCCAGCCTTTAGCCCTCGTCAGGAAGGGGCGCGGACCATGAGATTTTGCAGGCGCAGGCCGAGTGTCACTAGGAGTTTGCGGGCCCGCACCATGTTTGGGTTGGGCGACCTGTTCGAGAAACTGTGCGAATAGCTGTTGCTATCTGGCTAGCTCGCTGGTCAGGTTTTGCCAAGCCGCGAGGGCCCACAGTTCCCGGGCCTTTGAAGTATGAAACAGCTGGTCCAGGTTCAGTAGTTGACGCACGACGGCGGCGCGACCAGTTGCGAAGTCAGCGTCGCTGACGTGCGCATAGTCTTCTCGGACGGCATCCAGATAGTGCTGATATGCATCAGGGCTACTGCCCAAGATAGATAGGTCTGCATCGCATAGCAGCTGGCCACTCGTATCCTCGGCTCCGGGGGAGTGTCCGGCCGTTAGCCTTACCAACCTGGCTACCTCTGCCACAGCGGCTGCTGAGAATCCAGTCGTGGGTAGCAGTCGCTCCGCCAACTGGGCAGATCGTTCCTCATCTTGGCCCGCGACGCCTTGGTACACCGCATCGTGAAACCACGCGGCCAGAAAAACTTCAGTGGGAACGTCTTTGCTCAACTGATCCAAGGCCTCGAGGATCGCCAAAAGATGGGTACGTCCGTGGTACTTCCGGTGCGGTTCGGACCACCGAGACGCTAGTTCAGTACCCAAGGTTGGTTGACCGGGCACCAGGGACTCCCAGCGATGCATCAGTGCCCGGTTGAGTGATTCGTTGCGTCGGCGGGCCGGAATACGAAGGCCGGAACGGATCAAAATACGGGCCAATTCATTGCCTGATACCTCTACGGCACCCGCTGCTACCAGCGCGCGATACTTGCGTTCCGGTACGTCATAGTGGTCTCGGTCAAATGCACGTTCGGTGATCCCAGCCAGGTCTGCAAAGTCGTGCAACTCTTGCGTTGACTGGTCGGAGATGAGGTGCGAGAAGACTGTGCCGTGCGCTGGCCAGATGGGTGGGTCAATGAACAGCGTCATGGTGGCCAGTTTAGGCTCTCATCCTCACGAATTCTTACGCCGGATTCATGGTGCCGTGGGACCAGTGGTCAAGGTGGTGGGCTTCGCACCCCGGTGGTGGACGGTCACCACCGGGGAACGCGCAGCCGCCGTCACGGGAGATGAGCGCTTTGCGGAGTTCTTTACTGATAATCCGCACAGACCTCCCCACATCCAACACTTCCGAGCCGGTTCCGAGGACCATGGGGATGAGTTCCGCGTCGCAGGCCATCCGTCGGATAGCCCCGGCACTGGTGGGCCCGGCATGGGGAAGGCTTAGAGAACCGAGGCCTTCTGTGAGTTGTTGGGCGGGTACCTTGCTGAGCACTTTGGCTTCCGCTCCATTTTCTGGCTGATGGTGGCACTGGCTGTCTTGGCCGCGGTACTGGTCTTCGTCTTGGCAGGGGAAAGTAGGCCGGGCGAGGGCACACGGATGGACTGGTGGGGCGTGCTGTTCATTGTGATCACAGTGGGCGCGTTGCTTACGGCGCTCAATGAGGCCAGCAAGCTGGTGGGAGCGTTCGACGGCGGTGTGCTCACCGGATCGCTCATCCTGCTGGTGGTGGCGTTGGCCGCCTTCGCAGCATTCTGGGCGGTGGAAAAGCGCAGCACGTCCCCATGGTGGAGACCAGCGAATTGCGGCGGCGCAATATGTGGGCTCCGCTGCTGACCACCACGCTGACCATGACGGGAATCTTCGCGGTCATTAACGGCATCGTCCCCGCTTTCGTTCAAGCGCAGGCACCCGGCTTTGGTGTCGGAGCCACTGAGATGTCGTTGCTCATTTTGACGCCGTACGCGCTGTTGGGCTGGCTATTTGGCCCCCTGACCGGCCGATTGGCTCCGGTGTTGGGTTACACGCGGATGCTCAAGATTGGTCTGGGCGGAAGTGTGCTGGCACTGCTGATCATTGCGCTTGCCGGGCTGAACAACCTGCCCATGATGGTTGCTGGCACTGTGCTGTTGGGCATCGCGTACGCCGGAACAGTGAACATCATGCTTAACGGCAGGGGTGTGGTGCTGTCCCCGAAGAACAACCCTGGTTTCCTGCCCGGGATGAATGCTGGGGAGTTCAACCTCGGTGCGGGGCTGAGCTTCCTGATCCTGCCGGCCATCCTGGTAGCCGCTGGGTCCCTGGGGGACGTCAAAGTCTCTTACGTCTCGGTGGTACTGGTGGCTATTGTCATTACTGTTGCGGCGCTGGCTGCATCATTCCTGATTCCCAAGCCGGTTATGGCAGAAGTGGACGCCTGAGTCATGGCTACGCAAGGTATCGAATCTCGGCCGCATGTGGTGGTGGCTGGCTCGCTCAATGCGGACCTCACCATCTACACGGAGCGGCTGCCGGCTCCGGGGGAAACCGTGCACGGAAACGGCTTTGCGGTGCACCCCGGCGGGAAGAGCGCCAATCAGGCTGTGGCTGCGGCACGTTTGGGTGCCCCCGTGAAAATGCTTGGTGCCGTGGGCGATGACGATAACGGCCAGATGCTGTGCAAGTCATTGACCCGCGCTGGCGTGGACATTTCCAGCGTGGGCACGTCCACGGAGCCAACAGGCGTAGCGATTATTTCGGTGGATACTTCGGCGGAGAACTCCATCATCATTTCCGCTGGCGCCAACGGCACCTTCTCCGCTGCGGACGTGGAGCGCTTTGCAGCTGCCTTCTCGGGGGCGGGTGCGGTGTGCCTGTGCCTGGAGGTGAGCGTGGACGTCGTGACGGCCGCCGCGCGGCTGGGTCACGAGGCTCGGGCAACAGTGCTGCTGAACCTCTCACCCTTTGCGCAGGTGCCAGCGGTTCCGTGGTGCTGGAAAGGGCTGAGGGCAAGACGCAGGTGACGCCCATTGCCGCAACTGCAGTGACGGCAGTGGACACTACGGGCGCAGGGGATGCGTTTGCCGGTGCGGTGGCCGCAGGCCTAGTGAGTGGAAAGTCCCTGGTGGACGCAGCGCGGGAAGCCTCCGTGGTGGGAGCAATAGCCACTACACGGAGGGGAGCGCAGGCTGCTTACCCCACCCGTACGGAACTAGCGGAGTTCACTAGGTAGGAAAGACCCTAGACATCAGTTCAGCCGTGGGCAAACATGGGACGTGATGCGGCCATCACCTAGTTGAGCGTAGTAGACTCAACTTTGAGATTATTGCCAACGCTCACCCCTATGAGGAGCCTGCCATGGACACCAAATTCACTACCAAAAGCCAGGAAGCACTCTCGGCCGCTGCCATGAATGCTTCCACGGCTGGCAACCCGCAGGTTGAACCTGCGCATTTGCTCAAAGCCTTGATGGATCAGCGGGAAAGTGTGGCCGTTGCCCTGCTAAAGGCCGCGGGGGTGGATCCTGATGCGGTCAGTGTTAAGGCAAGCTCGGCGATCAAGGCGTTGCCGTCGTCGTCTGGAACATCCGTGGCACAGGCACAACTGAGTCGGAATTCCTTGCTGGCAGTCCAAGCTGCCCAACAGGCTGCCGAAAGCATGGGGGATAGCTACGTTTCCACGGAGCACCTCCTGTTGGGGCTGGCTGTGGATGCTGGGCCAACGGGGCAGGCACTGCGGGAGTCCGGTGCGGAGCGAAAGGCCCTCGAGGCAGCGCTTCCAGCCGTCCGCGGCTCTGGCAAGGTCAATTCTCCGGACCCCGAAAACACCTTCCAGGCCCTGGAGAAGTACGGGGTGGACCTCACTGAGATTGCCCGCTCCGGCAAGTTGGATCCCGTGATTGGCCGGGACGCTGAAATCCGCCGAGTGGTGCAGGTGCTGAGCCGCCGCACCAAGAACAACCCGGTACTGATCGGTGAGCCCGGTGTGGGTAAGACGGCCGTGGTTGAAGGCCTGGCCCAGCGGATGGTTGCCGGGGATGTCCCGGAATCATTACGGGGCAAGACGCTGATCAGCCTGGACCTGGGTGCGATGGTGGCCGGCGCCAAGTACCGCGGTGAGTTTGAAGAGCGGTTGAAGGCCGTGCTGGGGGAGATTAAGAACTCCGATGGCCAGATTGTCACGTTCATTGACGAGATCCACACGGTGGTCGGGGCTGGTGCGTCCGAAGGGTCCATGGATGCCTCCAACATGCTCAAGCCCATGCTGGCCCGCGGTGAATTGCGGCTGATTGGCGCCACCACCCTGGACGAATACCGCGAACATGTGGAGAAGGATCCCGCGCTGGAGCGCCGCTTCGCACAGGTGTATGTCGGTGAACCCAGTGTGGATGACACGATCGGGATTTTGCGCGGGCTCAAGGAGCGCTACGAGGCACACCACAAGGTAGCCATTGCTGATTCCGCACTAGTTGCTGCCGCCACGCTTTCCAACCGGTACATTTCCGGCCGCCAACTGCCGGACAAGGCCATCGACCTGGTGGACGAAGCTGCTTCACGGTTGCGGATGGAAATTGATTCCGCCCCGGAGGAAATTGACCAGCTGCGTCGCTCTGTGGACAGGCTCACCATGGAAGAATTGGCCCTCGCCGGCGAAACCGATCCGGGGTCAGTTGACCGGTTGGAAGCACTCCGTGCTGACATGGCGGACAAGAAAGAAGAACTCAATTCGCTCAACGCTCGCTGGGAGGCGGAGAAGGCCGGCCTGAACCGGGTCGGTGAACTCAAGGCCAAGCTGGATGAGTTGCGTTCCATTGCAGAAAAGGCCCAGCGCGACGGCGATCTTGAGCAGGCCTCTCGCGTGCTGTACGGGGAGATCCCGGCCGTGGAACATGAGCTGAACGCTGCCGCGGAAGCCGAGGCCGCTGTCGTGGACAAACCTGAACTTATGGTGGCGGAGGAAGTCACGGCGGATGACATCGCAGAGGTGATTTCCGCCTGGACTGGCATTCCGGCGGGGCGCATGCTCCAAGGGGAGTCCCAGAAGCTGTTGCAGATGGAACAGGTGCTGGGATCACGGCTGATTGGCCAGGCCAAGGCCGTTGCTTCCGTGTCCGACGCGGTGCGCCGCGCCCGTGCTGGAATCTCGGACCCGAACCGTCCCACCGGATCGTTCCTGTTTCTGGGGCCCACCGGTGTGGGTAAGACTGAGCTGGCCAAGGCGCTCGCAGACTTCCTGTTTGATGACGAGCGTGCCATGGTGCGGATCGACATGAGCGAGTACTCGGAGAAGCACTCTGTGGCCCGGCTGGTCGGTGCCCCTCCCGGATACGTTGGCTACGAGGAGGGCGGCCAACTCACCGAGGCGGTGCGGCGCAGGCCGTACTCAGTGGTGTTGCTGGACGAGGTGGAGAAGGCGCACCCGGAGGTCTTTGACATCCTCCTTCAGGTGTTCGACGACGGCCGCCTCACCGATGGGCAGGGCCGCACGGTGGATTTCCGCAACACGATCCTGGTGCTCACCTCCAACCTGGGAAGCCAGTACCTGGTGGATCAGACATTGGACGAAGAGTCGAAGCGGGCTGCCGTGATGAACGTGGTGAATGCCTCCTTCAAGCCGGAGTTCCTCAACCGTCTGGATGACATCGTTATGTTTGATGCGCTCAGCGTGGCTGAACTTTCGCAGATTGTTGAGCTGCAGGTTCAGTCTCTTGCCGCACGGTTGGCGGGCCGCCGGCTCCAGCTGAACGTCACGGATTCAGCCAAGGCGTGGCTGGCACTGACCGGTTACGACCCTGCTTATGGTGCCCGGCCGCTACGCCGGTTGGTGCAACGCGAGATCGGTGACCGGTTGGCGCGTGAATTGTTGGCTGGCGAGATCAACGATGGGGATACCGTCTTAGTGGATACTGCCGCCGACTTGGACGGTTTCACAGCGGATTCGGTTTCTACTGGTATAAATACCGGGCTGAGGGTAAGCCGCCAGGAGTCCTAGTACAGAGGGGAAGGTCCCCTGCACCAGCTGGTGCAGGGGACCTTCCCCTCTGCGAGTGGTGTTAACTTACCAAGTCGTCCTTGATCACATTGCCGTCCGCATCGGTTACGATGCAGTCAATCCGGCGGTCGTCGTTCTTATCCCAGCTTGCCTGGGTGGGGTAGGCAAAGCTCATCTTGAGGGTGTAATTGTTTGAAGCGGCATTCAAGGTGACGGCCTTGCACACGTCCTGAGCCTTTACCCGCATAGCATCAACCCCGGGGTAGTTGGCATCCTCAGTGTCTTCTTGGGACTTCACTAGCTGGGCATTGTGCGGGACTGTGCACTCAACAATGTCCGTCTTGGAGTTCACGTCCTTGTAGTCCCTGAAGCAGTCGCCTTCCAGCCACTCGCTGGGTCCAGCTTGCGGCAGGATCACGCCTTTTTGCGAACCGGCCGAGCTGGACGGAGTCGCGCTTGAGGTGGACGGACTCATAGTGCTACTTGAGGGGGCCGATGAGCTGACGGTGGCCTCTGCATTTGCGGGTGTGGACCTTCCTTCGCTGGCGGAAGTCGCTGCACCGATGAGCAGGCTGATCACCAGCCAGATTCCCAGGCCCAAGATGAGCAAGGTGCCCACTACTACACCAAGAATGATGAACAGCTTCTTGTTGCTCGTGTTTGCGGGCGGCTGTCCACCAGGTCCGTTCTGCTGCCCAAACTGGTTGTTATTCCAGTTGGTGGGCGGTTGGCCGCCCTGTCCGCCTTGACCACCCTGACCTGGCTGTCCACCAGAGTAGCCTGGGCTGCCTGGGTAACCAGAGGCGTTGGCGGTGGGGGCACCGGGAATAGCCGGAACAGCTGGGCCACTCGTGCGCTGGCTCGGGTAACCCTGTGCCGGCTGGTTGGGCTGTTGGCCTGTCGGGCTAGGCCAGCCCTGACGCTGCCACGGCGGTTGCTGCTGATCCTGTTGGCCGGGCTGCTGAGGTTGGCCGGGCTGGCCTGGTTGCTGAGGCTGCCCTTGCTGGCCAGCTGGGCTCTGCCATACTGGCTGCTGCCCCTGCTGCCCCTGCTGCCCATACTGGCCGGGCTGCTGCGGTTGAGCCGGTTGCCCCGGCTGCTGACCCCATGCGGGAAATCGTTGGGTTGGTGCAAACGTATTGTTGATCCGTTCCGTGGGCTGTCCAGCTGCGCCGGAATCTTCGGATGCACTAGCCTGCGGAGTCTGCCATGCTGCGGTGCCAGAGCCAGTCCGCCAGGAGTTCTGCGGATCCTTGGAGGATCCGTCGCCCTCATCATCAGGCGAGGCTGGAGCATCAGGTGAGACTGGAGCGGCAGGCGGGGTTGCTGGTCGTGCCGGTGCAGCGGGTTGGGCGGGTGCTTGCCCGGGAGCATGCTCCGACGGCGTGGCCGGACTAGCAGGCTCAGCAGGCTTCGAGGTTTCTGCCGGGGTGGCTGCCGCGGCAGGGGCAACATCCGGAGTAGCGGGGGCGTTGAACGTGTCGCCACCCACCAGGGTGCCCGCGGTCTGAGCTTCCTTCTCCACCTGCGCGGCCTCTGCGGCGGCCTCATTCAGGGAGGCTCTTTCTGCAACATCGGAGCTGATGGCGGCTTCGCCCAGAGTGGGTTCGCCGCCCAGCTGTGGCTCTGCAAACTGAATGTCGTTGGCAGCAGCAGACTCGGCAGCGCTCGAATCCGCCGGTGAATTACTCTCGGACTCCGGTGAGCTGCCCCCGGAATCTGTGCCGCCGTCGTACTCAGGATTTTTGTTGTCAGCCTGGCCGTTCTGGCCCTCATTGCCAGCAGTCATCACTACCCCCGTGCCTTTCATCGCTCTTTCGTTACACCGCTTCTGCAACACCGCTTCTGCACCGTCAGCGAGTAAAGTTTCAGCGCCTATCTGGGCGCCAAATGACGCATTCTTTGCCCAAAATGCCGTATTTGCAGTGCTCGTTCCCTCGACTCTACCGAATTGATACCCCTTCGTGGCGGGAACTTCAGCTTTCGCCGTGGGGAGAACTGCCCATGCATGTCAGCAAGCCTCGCTTAAAACATGTAATCTAGACATACGACAAATTGACCGAAATTTCCGAAGGCCTCGCTCATAGCCTGAGCGACCACCTCCGGTCCAAGTGTAAAAAGGGGGTCACGCCATGGGGCGCGGCCGTCAAAAGGCGAAGGCAACCAAGCAGGCTCGGGATATTAAGTACTATTCCCCGAACACTGACTACACAGCGCTGCAGCGTGAGCTCGGTGCTACGGATAGGCATGTGTCCAGCCGGTTCGCAGATGACCCCACGGAAGTGGACTATTCTGCGTACGCGGACAAGTATGCCGATGATCAATTTGATGACGACGGTGACGACGAGCTGGATAGCCGCCGCATCAGTTAGCTAGCAACACTTTTTACGATGGTGGCCGCCGTCGTTACTGCTCTCCTTAGGGAAACAGCTAACGACGGCGGCCACCGCTTTTTTACGTGTATGCGTTGACCATTCGCACGGCTCCGCCGTCCACGCCCTTGGCGCCCTGAACATAATCCGAGCCGGCTGCTGCGGCTTCTGCGGTGTTGGCACCTACAGTGCCCATCACCCAGGCAGGGACCCCGCGCTCATTCAAACGGGCGACGGCGGCATCGGCGGCTTGGGCGCTCACAATGGCCACCATGCCAACGCCCACGTTGAGCGTCCGTTCCAGATCCGGTAGGGGAACGTTGCCCAGCTCGGATACGAGTTCGAAGATAGCGGGCAACTCCCACGTGGAACGGTCCACTGTAGCCAACAAGCCCTGCGGAAGAACGCGAGCCAGGTTGGCAGCTAAACCACCGCCGGTCACGTGGCTGAAGGCGTGAACGCCGGCAACAGCGGCAACAGGAAAGGTACGTGCTAGATCCAGGCAATCGGCGGCGTAAACGCGGGTGGGTTCCAGCAACTCTTCACCCAGAGTGCGGCCCAATTCACTCACCTGACGGTCCAAGGCCCAGCCGGCATGGTTGATCACGCGGCGCACCAGGGAGTAGCCGTTGGAATGAAGGCCGGAAGAGGCCATCGCGATGACGACGTCGCCATCCCGAACGCGGTCCGGGCCCAGCAGGTTGTCTGCCTCAACGATGCCGGTAGCGGCGCCGGCCACGTCGTACTCAGTCTCGGCCAGCAGCCCAGGGTGCTCAGCGGTTTCGCCACCCACTAACGCGGTGCCAGCTACGGAGCAGGCAGCGGCAATACCGCTCACAATCCCAGCAATGCGTTCCGGAACCACCTTCCCGCAGGCAATGTAATCGGTCATGAACAGCGGTTCGGCACCAACCACCACAATGTCATCTACCACCATGCCCACCAGATCAAAGCCGATGGTGTCGTGGATATCCATGGCCTGAGCAATGGCTACCTTGGTGCCCACCCCGTCTGTGGAGGTGGCCAGTAGTGGCCTGCTGTACTTCAACAATGCGGATGCGTCGTAGAGCCCGGCGAATCCACCCACACCGCCCAGCACCTGAGCTCCGTGGGTGGCCTTGATGGCACCCTTCATGAGCTCTACTGCGCGGTCACCTGCTTCAACATCTACCCCAGCACTCGCATACGTGATTGAGGTGGCAGCGTCCGCAGACCCGTGAGCCGTGGTCATACCGTCTCCTTCTTGTCATCATCCGTGAGCAGTGTTTCAAGATCCGCATCAGGGCCGGGATCGCAGCCATCGGCACCCTTGTGATTGCCAGCGGTGCGTTCCAATAGGTTCTTGCCCAGCCTGTCCGCGCTGGGCAGCTCAATGGGGTACTTGCCGGTGAAGCAGGCGGTGCACAGGCGTTCGCGTGGTTGCTGCGTTGCGCCGATCATCCCGTCTTCGGAGATGTACGCCAGTGAATCCGCAGCAATGGACTTGCTGATTTCCTCTACCGCGGCACCGTTGGCAATGAGCTCGGCTCGGGATGCAAAGTCGATGCCGTAGAAGCATGGCCAGCGCACAGGCGGGGAAGAGATCTTTACGTGTACCTCAGCTGCGCCGGCTTCCCGGAGCATGCGCACCACAGCGCGTTGGGTGTTGCCACGAACAATTGAATCGTCCACCACCACAATGCGCTTGCCACGGATCACCGATTCCAGAGCGTTGAGCTTGAGCCGGATTCCCAACTGTCGCAGGGTCTCTGAGGGCTGAATGAATGTGCGCCCCACGTAGGCGTTCTTGACGAAACCGTGTGCAAAGGGAATTCCGGATTCTTCGGCATACCCTACGGCTGCGGGGGTGCCGGATTCCGGCACCGGAATCACAATGTCCGCTTCTACGGTGTTCTCTCGGGCCAGCTGGCGGCCCATTTCAACGCGGGATTCGTAGACGGAACGGCCTGCAATGTTTGCATCGGGGCGGGCCAGGTACACATACTCGAAAACGCAACCGGCCGCCGTCGTCGGCGCAAAACGATGCGTGCGAATACCGTCTTCGTCGATGGCAATGAACTCGCCGGGGTCAATTTCACGAATGAAGCTGGCGCCCACCGTGGCTAGCGCGGCTGCCTCGCTGGCAACGACCCAACCGCGCTGCAGGCGGCCCAACACCAGCGGCCGGACGCCGTGGGCGTCGCGGGCGGCGTAGAGCGTACCTTCATCCATGAATACGAAGCAGAATGCGCCCTTGATCTTGGGCAGCAGGTCCATGGCGGTTTCTTCCAGGGAATGTTCACCGTCGCCCTGCAGCAGGGTAGTCACCAACGCCGTATCGGAGGTGTTTCCCTGCGCCATTTCGCCGGACTTTGGCTGTCCGTGGCGTTCCAGCACCAGCTCATAGAGTTCAGCGGTGTTGGTGAGGTTTCCGTTGTGCGCCAGTGCCACGGTGCCGGACCCGGTGGCGCCCAGCGTTGGCTGTGCGTTAGCCCACGTAGATGAACCCGTGGTGGAGTAGCGGCAGTGTCCCACCGCCAGATGGCCCGCCAAAGCGTTCAGCGTAGGCTCGTCAAACACCTGTGAGACCAAGCCCATGTCCTTATAGACACTGATGCGCTTGCCGTCACTGGTGGCGATGCCCGCCGACTCTTGACCACGGTGCTGCAGTGCATACAGGCCGTAATAGCTTAGTTTTGCAACCTCTTCGCCGGGTGCCCAAACACCAAAGACGCCGCAGGCATCCTGCGGGCCCTTCTCGCCGGGTAAAAGATCATGGGATAGTTGTCCGTCTCCGCGTGCCACGGTCCAATTATCTCACGGCGGGCAGGGGAAGGACGACGGCGGCAGTCACCTTATTGTTCAGCGCTGTCTGCTTCTTCGCCGGGTGCGGCATCGGGTGCGGCCTCCACTATTGCGCGCTGTGACCGCCGAACGCTCACGCGGTCAAGGATGATGGCAGCAAATGCTCCTACCCCGACGCCCAGCATGCCAAAAATGACGGCAAAGAAGCCAAAAACCGTGCTGCGGTCAAATTGGACACTGCCCGGTCCGGCCAGGGTAACGATGGCTGCCACTAGTACTCCCAGCACGGCACCCGCCACCAGAAAAGGCACAATTCGCGGGGCCCGGCGCACGGTCACAGTGCGGCGCTCGGGAGCGGATTGAATCCTGGAATCCGGCGTCGAGTCACCCGCGGAATCAACCGCTGGAT